>DMJA01000292.1 GCA_003451935.1 Verrucomicrobiota bacterium
TGCACCCAATCGCAGATGCGCCCGGGGGCGGTGTCGCCGGAGCGCGGCCATTTGGCCGCTCCGGATGCGGGCAGGATGCCCGCGCTCCCGGGCAAGACCGCAAAGAAGCACCTGCGAGGCCCGAAGCTGTACTTCCGCCCCATTGGACATTGGACATTGGAGATTGGATATTGGATATTGGGTCTTCTTTCATGAAACTGCGTTTGGCCAAATTCCTGACCGGGCTGCTGCTGCTGCCGCTGTGCATGGCGCTTTCGATGACGCTTTGGCGGGCCGTCGCCATCCTGGCGCAATCCCCCACCCGCCTGCCGATGCTGCACGCCTTCGCCTGCGTTTCGGGCATGGCCATCTGGGCAATCGTCTGGCTGTTCCTGCCGCCCATGACCCGCACCTACGTGCTGGGCCACGAACTGACCCACGCGCTGTGGACCGTGCTGTTCGGCGGCAAGGCGTCGGGATTGAAGGTGACCGACCGCGGGGGCAGCGTGCGCGTCACGAAAAACAACGCGTGGGTCACCCTCTCCCCCTATTTCTTCCCGCTCTATACCTTCATCGTGGCGCTGGCCTGGCTGCTGGCTGCCTGGCTCCTGCCTGCGGTGAAGCCCTACGCGCCGATCTTCCTGTTCTGGATCGGGCTGACGTGGTCGTTCCACATCACGTTCACCTTGCGGTTCCTGGCCTACCGCCAGCCCGACATCCGCGAACACGGGCGGCTGTTCTCCTACTCCCTCATCTACGCGCTCAATGTGCTCTCGATCGCCGCCGCACTGGTCGCCGTCGGCACCTGGTCGTTCGCCGAGGCCGCCACCGACCTCTGGCTCAACCTTCAACGGCTTTCCGCCGCCGCCCACACCCTCTACGAGTGGGGGCTGACGCGACTGCCGCGGTTTTCCTGAGCAGGAACCGGACGATCCCCGGCTGTCCCGGCTCCCTCCTGAATTCTGGATTCTGACTTCTGGATTCTGATTCCCTACTGCCCCATCCAGCGCGTGGGAAGGGTGTAGAAGTTGGTCGGATGGTAGGTCCAGGTCCAGGAATTGCCGATTCCGCCGTTTTTCGATACGATCACGATCACATCGTTGGGCTTGAAGTACGGGCCCGTCACGGGGTTGTTAGGGGCCACTGCAAACCGCCACACATTGCTGGTGTCGCAATAGATTTCACTGCCGTCGCGCGTCCGTTTTTCCGCCGTGTTGATCGTATAGATGTGGTCGGCGGAGGCGAGCGTTCCCTTGACGAATCCAGAGGCGATCAGGTTCATGTTGCTCGGATGCGTCGAGACGGGCAGGTTCAATGCCACCACATTGTACACTTGAACCCGATTCGTGGGGACACCCGAGCCCGTAGAGATGGCATGGCTGAAGCCATTGGTGGGCACGCGCAGGATGGGATGCCAGACCATGGCGTTCAGGTTCGAGCTCAAATTGAGGTCCCAGGCATTGGTCGTGACGTAGGGGGCCGGCAGCGGCTTGGGCAGGGTGATGGAGAACCCGCGCGCGAAGAAATCCGCGGCCTGCGGGGTATCGTTCACCGAATCGGGATTGCCGGACAAGCGCCATTGGCCGTCGCTGCCGAACAGATAGATGGCGGACACCGGAGCACTGACGCCGGAACTGTAGAACTCGACGCGGGTGGCCGCCGGCCAGAGGTTCGTGTCGGCGCCAAACACGCCGGCAAAGGTGTTCGTGTAGGGCGTGCCGTGCAGGCCCACGTAGTTGAAGCCTTCGGAGAGGATCACGTTGTGCAGGGCATAGACTTCCTCGCTCGCCAGCGGCCGCTGGGGAAGCAGTGTAGCCGGATTGATGTCCTGCCACCGGTCCTTGTACGACGCGCGGTAGAAGCGCATGTTCCCTCGGGTGTAGTCCTGGGCCGGAGCGTCCGTGAACCAGTTGCTCTGCACCGTGCCGACCTTGGCCCAGGGATTGTTGGAATGCTCGTTGAACGAGGCGGCATCCCAATAGATCAGGTCGTATTCCTTGTTCACCTGCGAATAGCCACCCTGGGCATTCGTTACGCCGGCCGCGATCCAGTACAGCCCCGGCGCGCCCTTGTCGCCGGTCCGCAGGTTGTTGTTGGTCGGGAAGGCCGCCTCGATCTCGGCGCGGGCGCGCAGCGCGCCCTGCGTCACCGCGAACTTGATGGTGTTGTTGGTCGCCCAGCTCGAGGGACTCGCCGGCCCTTCATTTCCAGCCTGATCCAGGCCGACGACGATGACGGCGTAGTCCTGGTCGAAGTCGAGGTCGAACAGGCGGATGGAGGCTTGGCCGGCGTTGGTCAGGGCGAGGTAGTTCGTGCCGGCCGCCGACGGATCGGCAATGGCGTTGGTGGAGGACACCGTCAACCAGTTGGTATAGGTGCCGGTCAGGATGAAATTCGTGTAGATGTAGGCGTTGCCGTTGCCGGGTCCCGGGTCGCCCGGGGGCACCAGCGTCGCATCGTAGGTGCCATAGTAAATCTTATAGCTCCGCCACGGCGACAGGAGGCTGTTCCCCGAGCCCCAGCTCGGATAGTGCGTCTCGTCGGTTGGATCATCCGGGCCGACGTCGGTACTAATCCACTCCAGGTCGAACTGGGTGGTGGGATCGTCCACCGTCTCGGTCTGTGCCTGCAGGCCCGGCACCACGGTCGGCGGCACAATGTCGAGGCGGGGNNGGGATCGCCAGCCCCGCCGTCCGGTCCTTCGCGCCCCGGTCTTCATCGGCGTCCGCCGCGAACACATAGCCGGTCACGACGCCCTGGATTTCCTTGGTCGCCACGAGATTTGTTTCCAGCGCCGTTCCGACCGACAGGCCGTTGGTCGCATACAGCGGAGCATTGGAGCCCAGCGGCACCACGCGGTATCCGGAGATGCCCGAGTCGCCCGTGAACTCGTCGGTGGCCGTTGCCCAGGCCAGTTCCACCGGCAAGTGGGTCCAGCTGCGATACGGCGCCACCACAACGTCGTCGAAGTAGATGGACCGGCCGCCGCTGGTCATCTCCGCCATCCGTAGCCGCAGCACTTCTGCGGAGTTGGTGCGATCCACCGACCAGGAAAACTCGGCATAGTTGGTGGAGGTGACGGCGTTGGTGCCGAGGCTCTCCCACGTGTCCACGCCGGTCTTCCGCTGCAGCTCCATCCTCGACTCGCCGGCACCGCTGAGCTTGGCCCACAGGACCAACCAGCCCGGCTGGTTCATGGCTGGCAACTCGAGAGAGTCGCCCACGGTGTTGAAGCCCGCGTTGTTGCCGGCGGTGGTCCCCTCGGGGCCGCGTCCGTTCAGGGATTGGATGTACACGCCGGTTCCAATCCATGTGCCGTCGTTGACATTCGTCGTCCAGGTGCCTTCCGTAATCGTCGTCCAGCCGTCGATCGTTTCGAAGCCGGTGGCGATGGGCGTGGCTGCCGCGCCCTGCGCGGTGAGGTTGGTCATCCGCGGCCCCAGCTTGTCGTCGTCGATGACATACATGGCCACGGTCTGGGTGGCCGTGAGGGCGTCGGCCGGCCGGTCGGCGTCGTAGTCCACGGCGTAGAAGCTGCAGGTCCATACGCCGAGGGCCCGCCCGTCGCCGACATTGAGTTGGACGTCGTAGTCGTCGGTGGCCACGGTGGTGGTGGCGGCATCGAAGGCGCTGGTCCGGGCACCGCCGTCGGCGGGCTTGACCGTAAAGGTCACCAGCCCGCTGTTCCACCCCAGCGGGTCCTGGATGCGGAATTGGTTGCCGGCGGAAAGCAGCCCGCTGCGCACGTCATAGACGCGGCTGCTGATGCTGAGGCCATTGACCAGCATTCCATCGGTCACGGCGGTGCTTTCGGAACCGGCGGACTGGCCATCGAACTTGCGGTAGGTGGTGGTGAACTTGGGCGCCGCGGCGTCGTCGTCCACCACGGAGAACGCATTGGTCACGGCATTGGTGAGCAAGTCCACGGGTCGGTCGTCGTCCGCATCCACCACGGTCACGACCGCGGTATAGGCGCCCAGCACAATGTCGGCATAGGCGAACCCATTGGTGTCCGCCAAGGCGGTCGGCGTTGTCGCCCCGCCGTCCGAGGCCGGGCCGGTGGTGAAATCGTTGGTCGTAGCGACGCCCGCCGGGCTCGCCAAGCGGTAGATGGGCTTCTTGCCGGACGCCGCGGTGATGGCGTAAATGCCGCTGTCCGCATCCTGCACGCTGGCGACGAGGCCCAGCCCGTTGGTGTTCAGGTCGCTATCCGTCGCGATGAAGGCGCCGCCCACCACGGACACCGCCCCCGTGAAGCTGACGTTGTCCAGCCGCCAGACTCCGGCCGCGCTGGAGGCGCCCGTACCATAGAGGCGATAGGTCACCGTATCGGTGGCGGGGCTCGTGAAACCGGAACCCGATTCCGTACCCCATGCGGAATTAGTGGTGAGGTCGCCCGAGGCCAAAACGGACCCGTAGGCATCCGCGCTCGACCGCAATTCCCAGGCGTTTGGACCGGTACCCGAACAATAGGAGGCGAACTGGATGTTCGTCACATCGAGCTGGAAGCCCGGCAGCATGGTGATGGAGAACGCCCAGTAGTTGGTGCCGTTGTCCCAGTTGTTGGCATAGACGCCCGCGCCGCTGACGCCGGCGACGCCGCTGGGCGCCGAGCCGTTGGCCGTTACGTCGGCCACGGAGGCCACCGCCAGGAACGACCGCGCCGGCTGCAGGCTGGGTGCCTCGGTGTCGGTTCCGAAATCGTAATACAGGATCTCGCCGCCCGTGGTGGAGTAGTCCTTCGAGCTGCCACCGGAAATGGCGGTGATCGAAAGCGACGGGGCGTCCGGATCGTCGTCGATGACCGTGAAGGTGCCCACCTCCTCGTTCTGGCTGAAGGCCCGGTCGATGGGCACGGTGCCGTCCGCGGAATAGCGGTCGTCGTCATAGTCGGCGATGGACGCCTTCGCCGTGTAGATCCCCAGGACCACGTTGTCATAGGCCACCGCCGGCACGGTGTTGGTCAGGAAAAGCTCGGCGGATTTCCCGCTGCTGCCGTCCGCCGCGATGTCCAGGTAGTTGCCGAAGACTTCGTTCAACAGCACCGGATACGCGACCGGAGAGTAGAAGGAAAGGCTCGGGGAGAAGTTGCCGTTTTCATCGGTCGCCGTCCCGTTGCCCCGGCTGAGGCCGCTGAGGGCGTCCTGGACGCCCACCGACAGCGTCCAGCCGCCGGCCCGCAGATCCGCGTCGGTGATCTCGTCGCCCGGCAGGCTCGTCGTGGCCGTCCCGAACGCGGGCCCGTCGGTGTCGTCGTCCTGGATGGAGAAGGTCATCGGCACGTTGATGGCAATGCCGCGGTCCTGGGACACCTCCGGATCCGTGAGACCGGCCGCCGCCGGATTGGTGAACGAGCCCCGATCGAAGTCGTAGTCCTGGGCGCTGGCAGTCAGGGTCCACGTCTCGTGCAACGGGATGTTGGTCTTGGCGATTCCCGGGATGGTCAGGTTGACCACCCGGGCCGTCACGATCTGGGCCCCGTTCGCGCCGAACAATTCCGAGGGGGCATGCAGGTGGTCGTAGCCCAGCGAGCCATAGGTCGCGTTCGTCAAGTCGTAGTTCGGGCAGACGTTGGCCTTCAGGCCGTCGAGAATCTCATACGCATTCGTGGCCCCGTTGGCGTTGGTGGCGAACACGCCGGAGGGATCGTACCACGAATAGGCGAAATCCACGCCCCCGCCCAGCATCTCCTCGTCCGTGATGGTGATCTTGCGGCTCTCCTCGCTGAAGGTGCCCCAGTCGCCCACGACGTTGGTCCCCACGTAGATCAAGGTCGGCGACGGCCCCTGAACGTCGTCGTCCTGAATGGACAGATAGCCGTACTGCTGGTTGATGGTCCACCCGCGGCCGGTTCCCGATATGGTGTTGGCCAGGCTCATCGTGACGCGGTTGGTCGCGAGGACGCGGCCGTCGGCCTGATACAGGGTGCCGTTGTTGGTGTGGTCGTAGTTGTCGGTCAGCAGCTTGGCGAAATCCGCGTCGCCCAAGGCCCAATGCCAGGTGCTGGTGCTGCTGGCCGTCTTCGAATCCGCCAAGGAGGAGCTCCGGGTCGCGTCGTACGCCGCCACGTCGTCCACCTTCCAGGCCACCGTGGCGTTGGTCACGTCCGTGTTGCACTGGGTCGCGCTGTCCGTGGTGCCCCGGGACAAGCCGCTCTCCAGGTCATAGCCGGTGAAATACAGGCCCAGCGTGGCTGTCCCGGTGCCTTCCTCGCCCGCCCCCGACAGCTGGCAGTTGTCCGCGTAGCCGAAGCGGGTCGTGCCGCCGGTCCCCCCGCTCGCCCCGCTCAGCGAAGCATCGTCGGCATAGCCGAACAGATCCGACCCGCCGGGCGAGCCTTCCATCCGGATGAGGCACCGCACCTTCACGGCGCCGGCCGGCGCCGTTGCGCTGACGGGAATGAATCCGGACTGGGTCGTCACCGCGGCCGTCGAGGAATAGGTCGTGCCGCCGATGACATTGTCGCCCGAATCCAGAAACTGGATGCGGGTGCCGAAGAACGTCGTCGAGAACGTGCCGTTCTGGACCATGCGGGCCTGGAAGGTCACCACGTCTCCTTCCGCGCAGGCCACGTCCTGATAGAAGCCGCCCGAGCCACTGGCGGTGAAGGCATCGAACTTGATGCCGCCCCCCGAGCCGCCCGCGTTGGCGCCCGCATTGGCATCGCCCCAGGCGATGCCCTCCTGCCGCGTCCAGCCGGAAATCTCGCCGGCGGCCCCGTCGAAGCCCCCGTTCACCAGGCTGGAACTGCCCGCTCCCGGCGGGCCCAGCATCTGGATGAGCGCGCGCACGCGATCGGTGTTGGCCGGCGCGGTCGCCGCGACGGAAATCCGCTGGGTGGTCGTGTTCACGTCCGTGGTGGATTTCATCGTCTGCGCCCCGTCGTTGGCGCCCGCAATGTCCAGCAGGGCCCCGGTGGCGTCCACGAACTGCAGCTTCACGCCGAAGAACGTGGTGGTGAAGGCCTCGTCCTGCCGCAGGAGGGCGGAGAACGCCACCTGCGCCCCCGACGTGGAGGCCACTTCCTGCAGGTATTCGCCGAACGCCCCGGCGGAGTTGTCCCAGGCGTTGAACAGCAGTCCGCCCGCGGAACCGCCGGCCAGCCCGCCGGCCGTGAGGCTCCATTCGGCAATGTTGTTGCCCGCGGTTTGGCTCCAGCCATCGGCGCTGCCGTCAAAGCCCGGATTCTGCAAGTTTCCGCTGCGCCCGGCGTCGCCGATCTCGCTGAACACGTTGTCCGGAACCCGGTAGTGCACGTTGGTCGTGCCGCTGCCGCTCGCCGGCGCGATGAACTGCCCGCCCGCTTCGACGGCGAAATACTGCCCCAGGTTGACACTCGCGTTCGTTTCCGCCGGCAACGTCGGAGCCGTACTGTCCGCCAGGACGATCCCGGCCCAGTTCGTGGCCACGCGCACTTCGTCGAAATAGGTGTCGCCCGGCGTGGCGGAGCCATTGCCGCCCGACACCAGCCGGACGCCGTTGATCCAATTCCCGGTGCCTCCAAAGACGTTCAAATATTCGGCATCCCAGCTCGTTTCTTCCCCCGCCGGAACCGTGTCGGTTCCAATCTTGTACGCCTTGGCCCAGGCATCGTCGTTCGCAATGTCGTACTTGATGACGATGATGTAGTCGTTTCCGCTTCCGGCCAAAAGGTCCTTGTCGTCTGTCAGGCTGAACAGACCCAGCTTCTGGTCGCCGCCGCCACTCTCGCCAAAGAAGATTTTCTCGGTGGTGTTGTCCATCAAGTATGCGCCGCACCATTTCTCCTGGCCGGAACTATGGCCGCCAAATTCGAAGTTCATGACGTACGAGACGTAGATCGTGTTGGAGATCCAGCCGAACTGCCGGGTGACGGCTTTGACCGATCCCCCCGCAGGATCCACCCACGCCTTGTTGCCCGTGGGAGTCGGATATTCCGCCTGCGGCGAGAAGCTGCCGGCGTGGTTGGTGAACGAGCCCGTGTCGCCGCTCCACGCGCCGCTCCAGCCATTGGACCCGCCGCCGAAGGCCGCCAGGGTCGTCCCGTTGGTGTAGGAGAACGTCTCCACGATCTCGCCGGCGGCGAAGGCCCCCGTCGTTTCCGAATCCGTCAGCCCGGCGGAGTAATAGTTTCCACTGTAGGTGTAGAACGCGTAGTGGTGCGCGGTGCCCGACGCCACCACATGCTCCAGGTTGGTGCCGCCACCCTTGTGGATCACCACGCCGCCGCCGCAGGCATCGCCCAGGTTGTAGGCCGTGTTCTGCGTCGGCGCCGTCGAGGCGCTCCCGGCCTTGTACACGATCATCACGTTGGTGTAGGTCGCGTTGGTGACCCACGCCAGCCGCACCATGGTCTTGCCGTCCGCCGTCGCCGTCGCCGCCGCCGGGTCCGGCGGCAGCGAGAGCGTCAACTGCACGGAAATCGTCTGTGGCGAATTCGTCGCCGCGTTTTCGCCCCCGCCCGTGCCGGTGACCGTGATCGTGGCGTTGCTGACGCCCGCCTGCAGGCCCGCCACGTTGTAGGAAACCGTATGCGTCTCGGTTCCGCCCGCCACCTCGTTGGTCCCCGTGGCCGGCGACACCGACAGCCAGGCGGCATTCGTGCTGACGACATACGACAGCAGCCCGCCGCCAATGTTCGTCACCACAAACGTCTGGTTGCCCGGATTCGTGCCCAGCGTCGCCGCTTGCTCCAACCCCGCCCCCACGCCGATCCCCGGCGGGCGGTCCGCGATCAGGCTGCCGGCCACCGTGGCGCTGTAGCGAGGATAGACCGTCCCGTTGTAGGCCGCCAACTCGAAATAATAGGTCGTTCCGGCCACCAGCCCCGTCACCGTCACGTTGGTGCCCGACCCCGCATAGACCGTGTAGTCGTTCGCTCCCGTCGTGTCGCCCAAACCATACCCGGCATCGGCGGCATAGGCCGTGCGGTCGGCCGGATCCGTGATGGTGGAGCTGTTGGAACTCATCACCAGGATCGTGTAGTCGCTGCTTGCGCCCTTGACCCACGTAATGACCGCCGAAGTCTGGCCGGTCACCACTACGCTCAGCGTTGGCGCCCCGCCCGGCGCGGCGCCGATGGTCCAGGTGTCGTCCGCCCCCGGCGTGCCATCCGTCTTGTAGTTGTAGGTCGCCGCATGGGACCCGTCATAGGCAAACGGATAGATCTTGTAGTAGTAGTGCGTGTCCGCCGTCAGGCTAGTGTTCGTCCAGCCCGTCTGGCTGCCCGCCGTGATGATGGCGGCCACCACGCCGTTGCCCAGAACGTCGTTCGCGCTGTAGCCCGTCGCGTCTGCCGGAACGCCCGTGGGATCGGCCTCCGTGCTGCGCAGGATGATGTAGCCGTCCGCCGTCGCCACTTCGCCCCATTTCAATATCAACTGGATCAGCGTCCCGGTGTAATTGGTACACGAGAAATTCGCGACCTGCGCGCCGGGTTCCGTCGAGAGCGTGTAGAACGAATCCTCGTCCGAATAGCCCGCGCCCGTGGCGTTCGTCGCATAGCCCCGGTAGTAGATCAAGGTTTCCGCCGGCAGGCCCGTCGCGCCCGTCGTGAACGCGCCCGAATGGTCGTCCGTCCCGGCCTGGACCTTGTTGTCGGCCAGCGTCGGCCCGGTGGCCGTCGCCCACACCACGCCGTAGTCGGTGACGGCCTGCCCGCCGTTGTCCACGATCGTCGCGCCCAGCGTGGCGGTCGTCGTGCCGATCGAGGCTTTCGTCGGCGTGCTCACCGTCGGCGCCGCGTATCCGGGGGTGAAGGTCAGCACTAGGTCGCCGCTGCTTTCGGCCACCGTGAACGCGCCACCGCCCAGCGCCGTGCTCCAATACGTCGCCGTGTCCACGGTGAATTTGTCCGCCGCGAATGTCGTCAACGTCCCGGCATCGATGATCGTCCAGCTCCGCTGCGTGCCCGTGTCGAAGTTCGAGAGGCTGGCATCCTCCAGGTAAATCGTGAACTTGCTCCCGCTGGTTGCGTTGATGGTGACCGTTCCGCTGCCTCCGCCGCAGGTGATCAAATCGCGGTCCGTCACCCCCGACGCATCGCCCAGGTGCCAGAAATAGGACCCGCCGCCCTCCAGCGTCAGGTTGTTGACGGCCAGGGTTCCGATGGCCGTCGCGGAACTGCCCGGACTGACCATGCCGCCGACGGTCGTGTTGCCCTGCGTTCCCGCGCCAACCAGCGTGGCTCCGCTGGCGATGGAAACCGCCATGCCCGCGGCCGAGGCGTTGTTGATGGCCGTTCCGGCGCTGATCGTCGCCGTGCCGCTGAACGTGTGCGTCTGGCCGGACGGCAGCGTCAGCGTGCCCGCACCGTCCTTCGTGATCGAAGACACATTGCCGATCACGCTGTTGACCGTGATGTCGCCCGCCCCGCCCAGGGTCAGGTCGTACGCGCCCGAAGCCCCGCCCGTCAGCGTCAGCGTCCCGCTGGCGGAGTTGATCCGCGCGGCGCTGCCCAGCGTGATGGCCCCCGAAACCGTGTTGTCGCCACTGCTGTTCACCAGCGCCCCGCCGCTGGAAATCCCCGTGCCATTCAGCACGAGCGGCTCCGCCGTTCCGGTTCCGCTCAGCGCCAGCGCCGCCCCGCTGGAAACCGTCGTATTCCCCGCCGTCGTCCCCAAGGCGCTGGCGTGCGAAATCGCCAGCGTCCCCGTGGAAACGGTCGTGGCTCCGGTATAGGTGTTGTTGCCCGAAAGCGTCACCGTGCCCGTGCCCTGCTTCGCCAGCGTGCCCGTCCCGCTGATCACGCCCGAATAGGTGCCGTTGCCGCTTTGATTGAACCCCAGCGCCGAGTTGTTCGTGATGGTCCCCTGCAGGCTCGTCGTCGTGCCCTCCAGCGTCCCCGCGCTGACCAGCGTCCCCAGCGCATAGGTGTTGGCCCCGGACAGGATCATCAACCCCGCCCCCGCCTTCGTCAACCCGCCGTTGGTGATCGCGCCTGAAATCGTGACATCGTTCAGCACCGTCAGCGTGCGCTGCCCAGCCGTCAGGTTCATGTTCCCCGAGAACGTCAGCGCCCCTCCCCCGCTATATCCCAGCGTCACGTTCCCATCGATCTGCGCAACCTTGGCGTTGGTGCGCGCCGTAGTCGTGTCCGATCGATAAGTCACGCCATCGGACATCCGGAAAATGCCGCCGGACGGCAGGGTGGACGCATTGTCCGAATACTGACGGATCTCCCCCTGGTTCAGCCAGATCGAGCCGGTCAAGCCGGAGGCCGGGCGCAAATAAAGAGTGCTCGACCCGCTCTTGTGCAACGTCCCGTCCCCGGTGGTCTTGGTGCCGGAGAGTGTGCTGCCGCTGTACATCGTCACCGTCACCGTGTTGGTGAGATACAGGGTGTGAGCGGAGGCGTCCACCGCCCCATACAGCCCGAGTCCACCGCCCGTCACCACGATCTTCGAGTCTGCGCCGAGATTGACCGCGCCCCTCCACGCCGTCGCCCCGGTGGTCGTCTTGCGCAATGCCCCCCATGCCGAATTGGTTCCCGTCCCGTACAGGTTCAGCGTCGCCGGACGGACCGACACCGCCCCGTACCCGCTGATGTCCAGCGTCGCATTCGTCCCCACGTTCACGATGCCGCTGGCGCCGATGGCGTTGGTGTGGGTCCCCACCTGCACCGTGCCCTTCTCCACCCAGATCGCCCCCGCGAACGTATTATTGTTCGTCAGCACCACGATGCTGTCCTGCTTCACCGCGATTCCCCCGTTTCCGCTGTTGGCGTTCACCACGCCGTTCAGATACAGGGTTTTCTGGTTGTTGCCATAGACGTTTAGCCAGTTGTTGGCCAGATAGACGTCCGTGCTGAACGTCAAATTGCCGCTGACCGGATTGAATTCGGTCGTGCCGTCCACGAGGGATACCGGCACGTTGAAGACGTGAGCTCCCGTACTGTTGTTTTCGATCTTGAGCGTTCCCGATCCGCGCATGTCGATCCCGGCGCTGCCGGAGCGGTTGAAGGTCCGGGCGCTGGAGGCGCCGCTGCCGAACGTCAGGGTCCGGACGTAGTACCAGTCGTTCCCATTCACGTCATGGGTCGTCTGGTTGTTGTTATCGAAAACGATGTCGTTGGCCGTGCGCCAGGTCAGGTCGGGACGTTCTTCTTCACTGCTCCAGGTGCTGTACCACCAGGGCTTCGGAGACGTCCCGTTCCACCAGAGGCCACTGCCCGTCTCGCTGCGCCACGACACCGTCTGCTGGGCCGTTGCCGCCAGAGGTAATCCCAACGCCAACACCAGCACGCCGGGCAGCGCACGCCAACCGCTTCCCCTTCGCTTCGCTTTGTACCTGCTCATGGTGGCTTCATCCTTAGTTCTAGATTGGGACATTCTCCGTCGGCCGGATCCGCCCCGGCGCCCTTAGGGCCGGGAATAGGGGATCCGCACGCGGAAGAATCCCTTGGGATCGTCCGTCTGCACCCAATCCTCCACATCGATCTCCAAATAGGTGTCCGTGAACGTGCCGCTCCAGATGTTGGTGTATTCCACCCCGTCCACCCACGGCGAACGATAGTCCAGCCAATAGGTCATGCCCGGCACCGGGATGGTCCACCAGGACACGATGTGCGGATCGGCCGCCAGATCCGCTGGGGCGGTGATCTGGACTTCGAGCGGGCGATCAGGCTCGCCGGCGAGCAGATAGTCATCGTAGTGGGCCTCGAACCAATCGTCATAGCCGTCGCCGTCCGTGTCCGGATTGCCCGCATCCAGCCCCATGTCCCCTTCCATCGCGTCCGGAATGCCGTCCCCGTCCGAATCCACATCCGGCGCACCCGTGCTGACCAGTTTCAACGCCCCGAATTCCACATAGAGGTAAGGGGTGAAATCCCATTGGTCGGAAGGCACATCTTGAAAGGGAGCGGTATCCGCGTAGTAAATCGCCGCGGCCGGATCGCTGCGGTCGAAAACCCGGACAAAGTTGGTCGTGCCCGCAAGCGCTGGCCGATCCGTAAATTCTTCCATGAACTTCCCGAGATGCTCGTCCGGCGGCTCCACATTCATCCCGATGCGGCTCACCCGGACCAGTTCATTGAGCGGGCTCCCTTCGCCCGTCTCGGAATCGGGCGCAACGATGAGCCCGCCCGGACCCGCTTTCCGGATCTCCACACGCGCGCACTCGCTCGATGGGCTGGACCAGCTCCCCGGAAAATTGCGTCCTAGCGCATCCGTCACCGGATTCGTATTGCCAATGAAAACGGATGCCTCCTGTGCCCCGGCATCCGTCCCGGCAAATAGCGCGAGGACACAGGCGGCCCCGATCCATTTCCATTGGAAATCCATTTTCATTGCCCAGATTCCTTCACTCCTGATCCGTTCGCGGGACGCGCCCATTCATCAGCCATCGGACGCCTCCCGCACATATATCGTTTTACCCAATGAGATCATTCGATGCGCTTGAACTCAGTCTAGGTTCGACTATCCCTCCCGGAGGTGCTTTTTCTGGCGGCGGCGGTGCGCAATCCAAAGCCCCGCCCCGCCCGTCATGAACAAAGCCAGCGATCCCGGTTCCGGAATCACCTCGAAATACGCCAGATTGGTGGCCGAGGTGTTGTCGATGTACGGCACATACCAGGTGTCAATGATGTTGGTTCCTGTCTGGACGCCGCTCAACCCCCAATAGGTGGAAACCGCTTCTCCCTCCGGAAAATCCGTCGCCCCGAACACGCGAATGTACAGGCTGTCGTAGGTGCCTAGGATCTCGAACTGGGCATAGATGTTCCACCAGCCATCGACCGCCGGCCCAATCTGGGTGGTATAGGCAATCACATGGCCGGCCGGCGTGGTTTCAGGGAAATAAATTGTCGTGTCCGTCGGCGTCGTGTTTGTGCTGGGCTGCGCCGGAATGGTGTTCGTGCCCATGTCCGAATAAATATCGAAGTTGTCGTCCGTGGCCGTTCCCGGGGGGGAGGCCGTGGCCGAGTTGTACATGACGACCTGGACGATGGACCCTTCCTGCAAATTGTATTCTGACAGAGTGTGGCCGCTGGGGTAACCCCACCCGAGATCCACCGTGACCACCAGCGCCTGGGCCGGCGCGACTCCAAAACATAGGCACGCCGCAACCACCGCCAGCCAACACCGGCCCGCGGTTGCTCTCATCGTCCTGCCCTGTTCTGTCTTGTTCATGCTTATTTTTTAATGGGGCGCCGCCATCTCCCTTGTCTACCTGTTCCCTAGCCGAATACTTAATCAAAGTTTCAACCTGTTCCAACTTCCAGAACAAACTACGCCATGCCCGAAGGCTTGCAAAGGTAAAACATTCGGTTTTTGTTCGTTTTTTTATTTCATTTATATGGCGGCCACCTGTCGATGCCATGCTTGCCAAATTTTGGCGTCCTCCTCTCGATGCCTAGCCAAACGGCTAATATTTTAGGTTTTGTGCAATATGCCGGGCGACCTGTGGACCTGATGATCCCTTCCATTCCTCCCGCTTTAATTTCAAATTTTGGTTGGTTTTCAGGCCCGTATCCAGTTAATCATTCCCTGCATTATGGATTTGCTTATCCAACATGTGCGCCACGGCCAGGAATTCCGGGACATCCTCATCCAAAACGGCCGCTTTTCCCGCATTGAGCCGCACATCGATCCCGCCACCCTCCTTCGTTCGCCCCAAACGCTCGACGGCACGGGCCAAGCCATCCTGCCGTCTTTCGCCAATGTCCACTGCCATGCCGCCATGGTCCTCTTCCGTGGCCTCGGCGACGACACCCCCCTCCATGACTGGCTCAACAATATCATCTGGCCCATGGAGCGCCGCCTCACCGCCGACCACATCTACTGGGGCACCCTCTTCGGCTGCCTCGAAATGATCCGTTCCGGCATCACCGCCGCCCTCGACATGTATTGGCAGACGCCCCAATGCCTCCGCGCCTTTTACGAAAGCGGCATCCGCACCTGTTTTTGCCATCCCAACATCATCCCCCCCGGCCCGGAGGCCCTGGATGGCCTCCGCCGCGACCTTGAAACCCATCTGGAACTGGCCCAATCCTATCCTGCCCGCGTGGAACTGGCCGTCGGCATCCATGCGCTCTACACCACGTCCGCCGAAATGCGCGCCATCTGCCGCGAATTCGCCGAGGCCCACGACCTGATCGTCCATACCCACATTTCCGAAACAAAGCGCGAAACCCGGGAATGCGTCCAGGCCACGGGCAAGACCCCGGCCGAGTTGTTCGACGCCGAAGGATTGCTGAATGGCCGGTTCATCGGCGCCCACGGCATCTGGCTCACCCCCGCCGACCGCCAGTTGATGGTTCAGCGGGGGGCCGCCATTGCCCACTGCCCGTCCTCCAACATCAAGCTCGCCTCCGGCATCTTCAACGAGCGCGCCGTACGGCGCGCGGGCCTCCGCTTCGGCCTGGGAACCGACGGCGCCAGCTCCAACAACCGCTACGACATGTTCTCCGAAATGCGCACTGCCGCCTTCCTTGCCAAAGCCCGGGCCTTCGATCCCACCGCCGGCGCCGCCGCCGACCTCTATCGCACCGCCACCCGGGACGGATTCCAGATGCTCCGCCTCGATGCCGGGGAAGTCGCGATCGGCAAGCTCGCCGACTGCATTTTGGTGGATTTGAACCATTCCGGCCTTGTCCCCGGCCACAACCTCGTCTCCGACCTCGTCTATGCCGCCACCCCCGAATGCGTCGATACCACCATCTGCGCCGGACAAGTCCTCATGCGCCACCGCCAGATCCCCGGCGAAGACGAAATCCGCCGGGCCTTCCGCGACGTCGCCGCACGGCTCTAATGCCGGGGGAAGGCCGCTGTCATCCCGAGCTTGTCGAGGGATCTGGGCCCTGTCCCGCAAGCATGACAAGGTGGCAACGCCCAGATGTTTCGACTCCGGCGCTGAACGCCTTCGCTCAACATGACCCGGCAACCGCATCTGGGTGTCGCTGCGCCGCGCGCCGCGCCTTGCCGGATTTTTCCGGTCTGTACGCTTGACTTCCCCCTCTTTCTGGCTATCTTTCCCCCTGATTTTCGGTTCCAGCGTAGCTCAATGGTAGAGCGGTTGGCTGTTAACCAATAGGTTACAGGTTCGAGCCCTGTCGCTGGAGCCAATTTTTCCGCGCTTCGGGCGTCTTTTCCGGCGGTAACCGGGAGGAAGGCCGCGCGAGGGGTTTGTCCTTCGCGCAAACGGTGCGCAAAGCGTCCTTGTCGTCGGATCCTCCCGATCTTTCCGGCACGGGGTTGTTTCACAGTCAGTACGAAATGGAAAGAACCGCGTTGACAGCCGCGCGCCCCCCGCGCTACTGTTCGCCGCTTATTGTTTGGGAATTGAAGGATTATGAAGACGACACAGCCGATTGAATCTGAAGTCAAGCACGAGTGGTTTCTCATCGACGCCACCGACAAACCCGCCGGCCGCCTGGCCGTCGAAGTCTGCCGCCTCCTCCGGGGCCGCGGCAAGCCCGATTACACGCCCCACATCGACATGGGCGATTTCGTCGTGGTCATCAACTCCGCCAAGATCGGCCTGTCCGGCAACTCCAAGGAGGAGAAGAAGGTCTACGCGAAGTACACCGGCTACCAGAGCGGCTATTTCGAAACCTCCGCCGCCACCATGCGCCAGAAAAATCCGGGCTACATCCTTTGGCACGCCGTCCGCGGCATGCTGCCCAAGAACCACCTGAGCCGCCAGCTTCTCAAGCGCCTCAAGCTCTATCCCGGCGCCGAACATCCCCACGCGGCCCAGAACCCCAAAGTCATCGGCTAATCCCGGAGAAACACCATGGCCACCAAAAAAGCTGAAATCGAATCCATCGCCACCGGCCGCCGCAAGACCGCCACCGCCCGCGTCCGCCTCTTCAAGGGCAGCGGCAAGATCACCGTCAACGGCCGCGAATTCGCCGACTACTTCCCCACGACCGACCTGCGCCTCATCGTCGAAGCCCCCTTCAAGTCCGTTGAAGGCGTTGGCAAGTACGATGTCATCGCCCTCTGCGAGGGCGGGGGCCCCACCGGCCAGGCCGGCGCCCTGCGCCACGGCATCTCCCGCGCCTTGCTCCAGGCGGACGAGAATTTCCGCGCCATCCTTAAGAAGGCCGGCTTCCTCACCCGCGACCCGCGCATGAAGGAACGCAAAAAGCCTGGCCAGCCCGGCGCCCGCCGCCGCTTCCAGTTCTCGAAACGCTAGACCGTTCCAGCCCTGCAACGAACCCCGGGCAACGGCCCGGGGTTTTTCATGCCTTCGTCCCGGCCGATTCCACCTCCACGGCCATGCCCATTCGCCAACCTGTTCAATTTCACATGCAGAACGATTTGTTCATTATGGATTTTATAAAAACCATACTATGCTTTTTATAAAAACCATAATTTTTGTTTTTCACTCTTGGGCCAGACCGGATCGGCTTCGAGGGCAAAGCTTGCCGAACCCCCGATTTATTCTTCACTCCGGTAGGCCGCTGCTTCTATACTCCGCACCCGTGAAAGGCCCATCATGAAAAAATCCATTCTTCGCTTCTCCGCCGCCGCCCGCCTCCCCGCCGGATTCCGCGCCACCGGAATCGTCGCCGGGCTCAAGGCCTCCGGCCAGCCCGACATGGCCATGTTCTTCTCCGATGCCCCGGCCGCGCTGGCCGGCACCTTCACCACCAACCAGGTCAAGGCCGCCACCGTCCGGCTCGATTCCGAACGCGTCGCCACCGTCGGCATGGCCCATGGCGTCGTCGTCAACAGCGGCCAGGCCAACGCCTGCACCGGCAAGAACGGCCTGCGCGACGCGCAGGCCATGGCCGCCCACGCCGCCCAGCAGTTCGGCGTCGCCCCGGAGATGTTCCTCGTTTGCTCCACCGGGCGCATCGGCATTCCCCTGCGCATGGACATCATCCTCCCCGGCATCGAGAAACTGGCCCAGGCCGTCGTTCCCGGCGGTGGCGAATCCGCCGCGCGCGGCATCATGACCACCGATACGCGGCCCAAGCGCTTCACCGTCCCCTTCATCGCCAACGGCAAGCCCTGCCGCTTGACCGGCATCGCCAAGGGCGCCGGCATGATCCAGCCCTGCATGGCCACCATGCTCGCCTTCCTCCTCACCGACGCCAAGGTGGACCGCCGCGCCATGCAGAAGGCCCTCAAGGCCGCCGTGGACAAATCCTTCAACCGCATCTCCGTCGATGCCGACCAAAGCACCAACGACACCGTCCTGATGCTCGCCAACGGCCGCGCCGGCAACACCGCCCTCAAGCCCGGGCACCGCGATTGGCCTTCCTTCGTCGCCGCGCTCGACGGCGTCACCTTCCGCCTCGCCATGGAAATGGTCCGCGACGGCGAAGGCGCCCAAAAAATGGTCACCGTCCGCGTCCAAGGCGCGCGCACGCCGGCCGACGCCGAGGCCGCCGCGCGTGCCGTCGCCAATTCCTTCCTCGTCAAGACCTCCTGGGTCGGCTCCTATCCCAACTGGGGCCGCATCATGGACGCCCTCGGCTATTCCCCCGCCAAGGTGGACGAGACCAAAGTCGAAATCCGCTACGACAACCTCCTCGCCGCCCAAAACGGCGTCAAGGAAGGCGCGTCCATCGAACAGCTTTCCAAGGTCGCGGCAAAAAAGGAATTCTTGATCACCATCGACCTCCACCTCGGCCGCCACGCCGCCACCGTCTACTCCTGCGACTGCACCGAGGAATACGTCAGGATCAACAAATAGGTTCAAGGTTCAGCGGTTCACGGTTCACGGTTGTCCTCTGGAAATGCCACCGGCTATTCACTTGATAATTGGATATTGAATATTGGCGATTGGATATTGAGTTCTTATTTTTCTTCCCCCCGCCCCCGCCCTGTCCGATAATGCGCATCCAACTATGAAACAGGCCATTCAGAAAGCCAGCGTCCTCATCGAAGCCCTCCCGCACATCCAGCGGTTCCGGGGCGAAACCATCATCGTCAAGTTCGGCGGCTCCTCCATGGACAACCCCGAGGTCGTCCGCGACATCCTCGAAGACGTCGCGTTCATGAGCTGCGTCGGCATGCGCCCCGTCATCGTCCACGGCGGCGGCAAGGCCATCAACGCCAGCATGAAGAAGAAAGGGCTCCAGGCCACCTTCGTCAAGGGACTGCGCGTCACCGATCCCGCCACCATGGAAATCGTCGAGCAGGTCCTCAACCGCGAGGTCAATCCCGAGCTCGTTTCGATCCTCAACGGCTTCGGATGCAAGGCGCGCGGCATCCACGGCGAAGACATCATCGCCGTCCGCAAGCACACCGAGGCCGACCCCGATACCGGCAAAGCCCTCGACTGGGGCCTCGTCGGCGAAATCACGAGCGTCGACGTCGAGCCCGTCAAGGCCTACCTCGAAGCCGACATCACCCCCGTCATTACGCCGCTCGGCGCCGATGGCGCGCGCCAGATCTACAACATCAACGCCGACTCCGCCGCCGCCGGCCTCGCCGAACGCCTGCAGGCGCGCAAGCTCGTCTTCCTCTCCGATGTGCCCGGCCTGCTCTCCGATCCCAAGGACCGCCATTCGATCATGAGCACCCTCCATCTCTCCGAGGTCGAGAGCCTCATCGAGCGCGGCATCATCGGCGGCGGCATGCTGCCCAAAATCAGCGGCGCGCTCAAGGCCCTCAAGGCCGGCGTCCGCAAGACCCATATCATCGACGCGGCCCTGCCGCATTCCCTGCTCCTCGAATTGTTCACCGACAAAGGCGTCGGAACGGAGATCGTCAACGATGAACCCTAGCCCGAAGGAACTCTTCAACCAATACGTCATGCCCACCTACGCGCCCGGGCTCACCCTCGTGCGCGGCGCGGGCGTTTCCGTCTGGGACGACGCCGGCAAGGAATACCTCGATTTCATGGCGGGCATCGCCGTCTGCAACACCGGCCATTGCCATCCCGCCGTCGTCGCCGCCATCCAGAAGCAGGTCGGCATTTTGATGCACTGCTCCAACCTCTTCCACAACGAGCTCCAGCCCCGGCTCGCCAAAAAACTTTCCGAAATCGCCCTCGGCGGAAAGGTTTTCTTCTGCAACTCCGGCGCTGAAGCCAACGAATGCCTCTTCAAACTCGCCCGCAAATGGGGTTCCCTGGACGGCCGGTTCGAAATCATCACCATGAAAAACTCGTTCCATGGCCGGACCCTCGCCACCATGACCGCCACCGGCCAGACCAAGTACCAGAAGGGCTTCGAGCCCCTCATGCCCGG
The DNA here is from genome assembly GCA_003451935.1 of Verrucomicrobiota bacterium. Classification (GTDB taxonomy): domain Bacteria; phylum Verrucomicrobiota; class Kiritimatiellia; order CAIQIC01; family Lenti-01; genus Lenti-01. The sequence continues at coordinate 20,105 of DMJA01000292.1, forward strand.
CTTTTCCTACGCCGAGTTCAACAACCTCGACTCCGTCCGCGCCGCCCTCACCCCCGCCACCGTCGCCGTCCTGAGCGAGGCCGTGCAGGGCGAAGGCGGCATCGTCCCCGCCACGCCCGAATTCATGGCCGGCCTGCGCGCGCTGTGCGACGAAAAGAAAATCCTTCTCTTTTTCGACGAGGTCCAGGCCGGCATCGGCCGCACCGGCAAGTGGTTCGGATTCCAAAACTACGGCATTCGCCCCGACGGTTTCTCCATGGCCAAGGCCCTTGGCGGGGGCTTCCCCATCGGCGCCGCCGCGGTGACGCCCGAGCTGTCCAATGTCTTCCAGCCCGGCAACCACGCCAGCACCTTCGGCGGCACCCCGCTGGCCAGCGCCGCCGCCCTCGCCGTCCTCGAAACCATCGAGAAGGAGCATCTCCTCGAAAATACGGCAAAGATGGGCGCGCTCTTCATGGATGGCCTCAAAAAACTCGCGGCGAAACACGCCTGCATCCAGACCGTGCGCGGCATTGGCCTGATGGTTGGCCTCGTGCTGAACATCCCCGCCAAGCCCGTCGAAGCCAAGCTGCGCGAAAACGGGTTGCTCTGCATCGCCACTGGCGACCACGTCCTGCGGTTTGTCCCCCCCCTCGTCGTCAACCCCGCCCACATCCAACAGGCCCTCGACATCCTCGACCGATCGCTGTAACCCCAAAGTCACATCCGCCGGATCCGTCCGATCCGTCGGCTGGCCACCTCAACCAAACGGAGCGACGACTTCCACCGACGGGAACCATTCGCGCACCCGCGCCTCGTCGCGCGCCTCGAACAGCAGCTTCACGTTCGGGCCGGCGTCCATCGTGAACCACACCGGCAGCCCCCCCTCCCTCGCCACCCAGATCTTCCGCATCGCCGCCACCGTTTCCGGCAGCGCATACACGATGGGCGGCCGCGTCGCCGCCATCAGGGCGTGCATCGCCAGCGCGTTGGCCTCGGCCACTTCCCCCAAAGCCGCAAAATCCTTCTTCGCAATGGCCGTTTTCAATGCCGCCAGGTCCCTGGCAACGCGCCCCGGCCATTCGCGGTAGAATTCGCACGTCTCCACGCTGCGCTTCATGCCCTCGCGCGAGCCGATGGGCTTCTCGTCCGAGCACAGCACCACCGCGCCCACGCGCAGCTCCGGCCATTCCATGTCAAGCCGCTCGGCAAAGGAATCCATGCCGTCGGGCGCCGTCCCGGCATGCCATTCGACAAACCCATCCGCCAGGCTGCGCGCGGCGCTCCCGCTCCCTAGACGCGCCAGAATCGAAAGTTCGCGCATCGAAAGCCCCCAACCGAACAAGCCATCCACTGCCTTCGCCAGCGCCGCGAAGCCCGAAGCCGACGACGCGAATCCCGCCGCCGTCGGTACCGTGTTCCTCGCTTTCAGGTCGAAGAAGAAATCCGCCGCCGGGCGGAACAAATCCAGATAGGCGCTCGCGCGCCGAGCGAACGAGCTGTCGGTTGGCAATTTCTTTCCATTCAGCCAGACGCCGGCCTCCTCGCCTTTCCCCCGTGCAAGCTCCACATGCGAGCCCAGCGGTCCCAGCGAAATCGACAGGCTTCCCGTCACCGGCAGATTGAGCGCCTCGTCGCGCTTGCCCCAGTACTTCACCAGCGCGATGTTCGCCGGTGCATAGACCGTCGTGGATCCCTTCGGATGCGACTCGCGGCCCGCCAAAATCCGTTGGACGACTTGCCGCGCCGGCGTCACGGAAGCGCCTCCGCGGTTGCGCCGGCCGGATCGACCTTCACCGCCAGCGACGGCACGCCCCAGTCGCTCCGCATCGCCTTGCCCAGTCCCACGACGCAATCGCCCAGCCCCGAACCCGAAATCTTGCTGCCGTGGATGTTGGGATCTTCGCGGAGGGCGAACACCAGCTCCGCCAGCTTCGCGTTGTTCACGCCCAGCGCATCCATCAGCCCCTGGTTGATGTTCATCAGTTCGCCCATCGCCGCCCAGTCGCCGTGCCCGGCCGCCTCGAACGCCCGCTGCACCACCTTGCCAATCATCGCATCCAGCTCGTCGAACGATCCCGGCTGCCGCTTGCGGTGTTCTTCGACGATGGCGATGACTTCCGGCGTGGGCGTCTTGCTGCCCGAATAGAGCACCGTCAGTTGGGGCGCCTTCGGCAACTTCACGACCTCCCGGGTCTCGGCCATGAAGCGCAGGCAGCCGCCAAAGGCGCTGGCCGCAACATCCGCACCGGACCCCACCCCGCCCTGCACCTTGCGGATGATGCGCGCCCCGGTCTCCAGCAAATCGTTCGGCGCGGGCTCCTTGCCCTGCGCCCCCGCCAGCGCGGCCAGCGTGGCCACCGTCACCGCCGCGCTCGAACCCAGCCCCATCTGGTGCGACATTTCCGATTTGATCTCCAGCTCGAAGCCTTGTTTCAGGTCGTCCCGGCAGGCCCGGATCGCGCCCAGCACAAAGCGGAAGCTCTCGCTGGGCGCCAGTTCATCCAGCGTGGTCTCGTGCTCGCCCAGCGCAGAATGCAGTAGAACCGCCGCATCCCCGCGCGGGGCCAGGGAGACCTTCATGCGCTTGCTGATGGCGCACACGATGGCCGGCTGCCCGCGCAGCACGGCGTGTTCGCCCATGAGCATAAGGCTGCCCGGCGCGGAAGCTTGTACGGCGCGCAACGGCATAGAAGGAAAAATCACACCACCCGGACGCCCAGCGGATCGGGGCGCACGGTCATCAGTTCATAGCCATATTTGGCGCACAGCTCCGAAGGCGTCTCGCGCGACGCCACCAGCACCATGCCGGCATGGTCCCCCGCCACGGCCCCGGCCCCGCAAATCTTCGCCGCCGCGCCCGCCGCCTCCACCTCGGCCACGAAATCCATGATGCGCCCGGGCACCACGCCGATTTCGTCCAGCAGCCGGTGGTTGTCGCGCATGGCCCGCTGGAACGCCTTCAGGTCGTCATGCTCCAGCGCCTTCTGCATGTGGTTCGCCGCGGCTTCAAAATTCTCCCACACCGGATGGTTCGCGCCAATGCGGCGCGCCACCGACGCCACCGCCTCGCCCGTCGTGCTCGCGGGCGTCCCCGTGTTCACGATGTACAGCGGCACCCGCGGCAGCGGCATCTCGCGCGCCTCGCCATTCTGGAACCGCACGCAGCCGCCGTGCATGGACACATAGGTGTCCAGCCCGCTGGCCGTTCCGTGCTGCATGCTCTCGACCTCGAGGCTGTAGCGGCTGTACCACTCCGGCCGGAAATCCACCCGGTAGTAGTGCCCCAGCCCGCGCAGCACGCTCAAAATCGTCGCCGCCGAAGACCCCATCCCGCAACCGATCGGAATGTTCGAGTTCAGCCGCACGTTGACGCCCCCGCCCATCTTCAGGTGCAGCCCGTCCAAGATCGTGATGAATGCGAACTGGAACAGATCCACCGGCTTGCGCACCACCTCGCGGATCGACAGCCGCCCCGCCAGGAACTCTTCGTAGTTCCGCTCCACGCGCCCGTGGAAATCGCGTAGCGCCCGCAGCGTGAACGACTCCTTCCCCGCCTGCAGGTTGGGCAGGTCGAACGACACCGTCTCGTCCGCACCCTCCATCGTGATGAAGGCCTGGGCGTTGCGGTTCACCGCCATCGCGAGGGCCGGGCGGCCATAGACCACCGCATGCTCCCCGCTCAAGATCAATTTGCCTGGGGCAACTGCTTTCATTTCCATGGCACAAGATACCCCCTCCCCCGCCCGTTGTAAAGCGCTCCAGCCTCTGCTAGGATGCTTGCCGATGAATCGCCGCAAGCCCTACAACAAAGGCCGCTGGGCCGTTGCCCGCGAACGCTTCCAAATCCAGGACGACGCGCCGCCGCCCCCCGACCTCGACGCGCGGCCCCTCGCCGCGCTGATTCCCGATGCGTTCAAGGGCATGAAGCTGGATGCCCATGCGCAGGTCGCCCACATCGCCGAAGGCTGGCCCGGGATCGTCGGCCCGCAACTCGCCGCCAACACCCGGCCCGCGCACATCGACAACCAGATTCTCGCCGTCTATGTTTCCCATCCCGCCTGGCTCATGGAACTCCGCGGCGCGCCCACGGCCGAAATCCTCGCCCGCCTCCAGGCCCAGTACGGCAAGAACGAGATCAAAAACATCCGGTTCGCCATCGACCCCGATCCGCCGGCC
>DMJA01000039.1 GCA_003451935.1 Verrucomicrobiota bacterium
CCCCCGCCCCGGTCTTTCCCCCGACGCCATCGCATGGATCGCCAAGCTCAATCCCGACACGGTCCTCTACGTTTCCTGCAATCCCTCCACCCTCGCCCGCGACCTCAAGATCTTCCTGCAATCCCCCTACCACCTCGAAGCGATCGAGCCCTTCGACCTCTTTCCCCACACCTTCCACATGGAAACGCTGGCCCTTCTGCGCCGCAACCCCTGACGCGCGCGCCCATGCCAACCACCAGCCAGCGCGTGGGACGCTTCACGGAATCGGTCATCCGCCGCATGACGCGGGTGGCGATGGAATGCGGCGCCGTGAATCTGTCGCAGGGCTTTCCCGATTTCGATCCGCCCGAGGAGCTGCGCGCCGCGCTGGAAAAGACCGCCCATGCCGGCCCCCACCAGTACGCCGTGACGTGGGGGGCGCCCAACTTCCGCCGCGCCCTCGCCCGCAAGCAGAGCCATTTCACCGGGCTCGCCATCGATCCGGACGCGAACATCGTCGTGACCTGCGGCAGCACCGAAGCGATGATGGCCGCCATGATGACGGCCTGCAACCCGGGCGACCGGGTCGTCGTGTTCTCGCCGTTCTACGAAAACTACGTGGCCGACGCCATCCTCTCCGGGGCCGAGCCGATCTACGTGCCCCTGCGCCCGCCGGATTTCTCGTTCGATCCCGCCGAACTGCGCCGGGCCTTTGAACAGCGGCCCAAGGCGCTCATCCTGTGCAATCCGTCGAACCCCACCGGCAAGGTGTTCACCCGCGACGAGCTGATGCAGATCGCCGCCCTCGCCGAGGAATTCGACACGTTCGTCATCACCGACGAAGTGTACGAGCACATTGTCTATGCCCCCCATCGCCATACTTATTTTTCCACTCTTCCCGGCATGTTCGGGCGGACGGTCTCGTGCAGCTCGCTGTCGAAGACCTATTCCATCACCGGCTGGCGGCTGGGCTATGTGATCGCCCCGCCCGCCTTCATCGACGGCGCGCGCAAAGTGCACGACTTCCTGACGGTGGGCGCGGCCGCGCCGCTGCAGGAGGCCGCCCTCGCCGGGCTGGAGATGCCGGACGCCTACTACGCGTCCCTCGCGGCGCTCTACACGAGGAAACGCGACCTGTTCCTCCGCGGCCTGCGCGACGCCGGACTGAAATTCACCGAGCCCGAGGGGGCCTATTACGTGATGGTGGATGTGTCGGAATTCGGCGTGACCGACGACACGGCCTTCTGCGAATGGCTCGCCCGCGAAGTCGGCGTCGCCGCCGTCCCCGGCTCCAGCTTCTTCCGCGAACCGGTGACCCCCCTCATCCGTTTCCACTTCGCCAAGCGCGAGGACACGCTGCTGGAGGCCGTCCGCCGCCTCTCGAAACTTCGGGGAAAAGCCGCCGGACGGCAATAACAGGGACGAGGGCGGCCCGGCTCCAGACAGCCAATAAATCCGCACCTTTGGAGTCCCCGATGCCCTCGTCGGGGGAACAAATAATTGACGGAAGTCGGCTCACCAGGAGGGTTCGCCCTACCAAAAGCCGGAATATCGAGGTCGTTGGTAGGGCGAGGCGTCCCTGCCGAGCCGGGCTGTTCCCGGGCATGAACCGCCGGCTGCTACGGTGGCGGGGAGTACGGCGCGACCACACGGTAATACGTTGCCGTGGCCGCCGTGTTGGTGTCGGTCTGCGAATAGGGCGGGCCGCTCACCCAAGAACCCCAAGCCGTCCACGGCGTCACGGTATCGAGCAGGTTGACCAGGTATTGCATCTCGTAGGTCACGCCGTTCGTGCCCTCCCACCAGATCGTCATCCCGGTCGTGGCCGCGAACGCGATGTTCGTGATGGCGAAATAGTTGGTGTCGGGTGCCGGCTGATAGATGGTGATGGCATAGTCCTCCACCTCGCCGTCGGTGGCGAGGCCGGTGTGGCTCAGGCCGCCGACGCTGCTGAAGCGCACGCGCCCGAACGTTGAACCGAGTTGGGCGGTGGACGGCGGCGCCCATCCAACCGAATTGGCGCCGGGCACGAGGGCGAGATCCACGACAGCTTGTTCGCCAGCGTCCGCCCAGTCGCCGTCCGCGTTGTAATCCACCCAGATGCTCAAGAAGCCGTTGGTGGACGCAGTGACCGAGATCGTCTTGTTGGAGCCCCGTACCAACGTCGCCGCGACGGCGACCAGATCCTCGTCATCGACATTACTGTTGTCGTCGCCCATCGCCTGGGGATCCTGCAACCCGTTTGGCTCGGTGTCGGGCGCGACCCCGCCCAGCCAATAGGCCGAAGGGGTGCGGTGCCGCGCGCCGTTGTTGGCGAGCAGCGTCGGATAGGACGGATCGGGCGCGTCGCCGAAATCCAGCGACTCCAGTTGCACTTCGTAATCCTCCACTTCGCCGTTAGTCCACGCGCCGACAAAAAACGGCCCCGGCAAAACAACTTGGTTCGTGGTGAACCTCCAGCGGGTCAGCGGACCGCCGGCGAGGAGCACTGGCGGCAGCGGCACCGAAACCGACAGCGAATTGATCCCTGGATTCAGCGGCTGATTCACAAACACCTGCTCGCCAACATCCGACCAATCGCCATCGGCGTTCCAATCGAGCCATGCGTTGAGATAGCCGGTCACGGAGGCGACCACCGACACCTGCGCGGTCGAACCAGCGTACAGGGTCGCCGGCAGCGTCACGCCGTCTTCGTCGTCCGGGCCCGCCGGCGGATTGTTGTCATCGCCGGTGGCGGTCCCATCGGGCTGGCCGTCCGCTTCGGCATCTACGGATGCGCCGAGAAAAACGCCTGGCACGACCACATGACGGGCTCCGTTGCTGGCTAGGCGAGTTGGGTACGGGCCGTCCCGCGCGTCACCGTAATCGAGCATTCCTTCCGCAGGGTTGATGGTCACTTCGTAGTCCTCCACCTCGCCGTCGGAAGCGGCACCGGTGGAACTCAGGTTGGAATAGCTGCAAAACCGCACCCGGCAGAATGTCGCGCCCAGCAAGGCGTTGGACGGCGTCAGCCAAGCGACGAGGTTGGTTCCCGGAACAAGGAGGCTATCCACAACGACCTGTTCGCCAAGGCCGGCCCAGTTGCCGTTCTGGTTGTGGTCGACCCAGATGTTCAAATACCCGTTGGTGGAGGCGACCACGGAGATGGTCTTGTTCGAGCCTTGCACCAGCGTCGCCTTGACGGCGACCAGATCCTCGTCGTCGTTGTTGTTGTTGTCATCGCCCAACGCCTGCGGATCCTGCAAACCGTCCGGCTCGGCGTCGGGCGCGTTTGTTCCCAGCCAATAGGCCGACGGCACGAGGTGGCGCGCGCCATTGCTGGCGAGCAGCGTCGGATACGGTCCGTCCGGCGCGTCGCCGAAATCGAAGGCCTCCTCTTCCTGGATGGCAATCAGGTAATCCTCCACTTCGCCGTCGGTGGCCAGGCCCGTATAGTTCAAGGACGCCATGGAGTTAGTGGTGAAACGGAACCGGGCGTAGGCATTGCCAATGGCGGCATTCGTGGGGATGTAGATCTGGACTTGGTTCACCCCCTGCGTTGCCCACTGGTTTTGGTGCTCGCCGAAATCGCCCCAGCTTCCGTTGGCGTCGTAATCGATCCAAACATACAGCCACCCCGCTGTGGAGCAGTTCACCATCGCCGTATTGGTCTGACCGACATAGAACTGCCCTGAAAACACCACGCCGTCCTCGTCGTCGATGTTGCTCAAGTCGTCGCCGTCCGCGTTGGTGGTCGGCTGGCCATCCGATTCCGCATCAATCAGCGTCCCCATAAAAATCCCAGGCACCACGACATGCCGCGCGCCGTCGCTGGCCAACACTGTTTGGTAAGGCGCATCCGGCGCATCGCCGAAATCCAGGCCGACCTCTTCTTCGCGATTGTGGAAAACGGAAACATCGCTCAGCCGCATCGGCGGCTCCAGCTCATGCAAACCGCCACCATCGAGGGCGATCTCGTCGATCCACGTGCTGATTTTCAGCGATACCGATCGGTTCATCAAGATGTCGTTCGTCATCGCGAAAGACTGCACAATCGCCGTGTAGCGCGCATCGCCGGACAGCAAGCCGCCTCCCTGCACGACAAACAACATCTTGCGCGTGGCGGACAACCCGACCGGGATGGTGCCAAAGTCCCAGGTCGGCACGGAATATCGCCCAAACGGCCGGTGTTCGGAATTCGTGTCCGCCGGGTTCCAGCAATACCACGCCCACTGGTCTTCGTTGATCGCCTCGATGTAGGGCTGCCGGTCCCGATAAGGGCCGGCAGGATAGTTGAAGACCGGCAGCGTGTTGGTATCGGCAATGGCGAATTCCGCGGCCAACTTGGTGTCCACCATGGGCCCGGCATAAGGCACCCCCGCATAACTCAGCAATTCTCCATGCTGGTTGTTCCCCGCCGACCACTCTCCTCCCAGTGCCGTGTCGTTGACGATGGTCGCGGTGATGGTGAAGGCCACAATCGGCGTGCCCGCCCCCCCTGGCCATGTGATGGAATCGACATAGCCGGTGATGGCGTTGAAGCCGGCGAGGCCACCGTAAGGATCGTCATGGAACTCGTTTGTCCGAACTGTCTCCACGCCGTTGGTGATGTTGATAAACCACTGGCCTTGCAGCGCCGGCGGATCGACCGGCGGCCCGGTCAGGAGATTGGTGGACAGCACCGGCGGCTTGGTCACCGGCAGCGAGGGCCCGGCCACGGCCAGCCCCGCAAAACACAAAACCACCACCACCACCCCGGCCGCAATCCGAGAATGCCTTGTTTTCATGCCGCCCTCTTCATTTCCCGTGAAGAGACCGCTTTCCGCGCGGCGCGCATGCCGTGGGGAAGGAAGCGGCCTTCACCACACTTCGATCATACGGTGACCCCAAGGGCGTTCAAACGGATTATTGTTAAAATCTGATTCCGGGGAAGCTGCGGAGGAACGAAGGTGAATCGCTCCATATTCAAGGTTTCATGCCGTTCCACGGGAAGGAGGGCGGCCTTTGACATCTAGCTCGTTCGAGTAGGATTTCAAATAAAAGCGAGCCGCCGCGAGGCGATGCAAAGCTGAAAGGGCCGACATGAACAATAGAATTGCGGCAATCGCGATGCTGTCGATTTGGATGGCCGCGGCGGGAGCGCGGGCAACGGAGGGATTCGGCCTCGGTGGCATCGTCGGAGAACCGACCGGCGTCAGCGCCAAGATGTGGGTCACCCCCCGGCAGGCTCTCGACGCGGCAGCGGCGTGGTCGTTCTCGGACAACGGCGGCTTCCAGCTCCATGCGGATTATCTATTCCACCAGTTCGAGTGGCTGAAGCTCGACCCTGCCACCGGCCGGATGCCTGTCTATTTTGGCGTCGGCGCGCGGGTGAAGCTCAAGGAAGGCAACGATCCGTCCGGACAGGACAATGGGGACGACTTGGCCGACGGGACCGGCGAGGACAGCACGGATGAATCAGAGGACGAGCGGGGAAACAAGGCGGCGCAGAAAGACAACTCGGCCGACAAGGGCGAGGAGGACGAGACCGTGGTCGGAATCCGGTTCCCGCTCGGCATCGCCTTTCTGTTCGCGAAGGCGCCCATCGAGATCTTCGCCGAGATCGCGCCGATCCTCGATGTGGCTCCCGACACGGATTTCGACATCCACGCGGCCATCGGCGCCCGGTTCTACTTCCACTGACCGCCCGGCCCTTCGCGGACGGCAGAGGCCAAACTCAGAGTTTGATGGCCACGACGGTCATGTCGTCCTCGAGGGGTCCGGGCTCGCCGAAGCGCCGGGCCTCGGCCATCAACACGCGGATGATCTCCGCGGCGGGTTTGTCCCGTTCGCGCCGCACGATTTCCAAGGCGCGCTCTTCGCCGAACTCTTCGCCCGCGGCCGAGTGGGCCTCGAGGATGCCGTCGGTCAGGAGCAGGACCAGGTCGCCCTTTTCCAATGCGATCGGCTTCGCCTCCAGCTTCTCCTCCTCCCGGTCGATGCCGAGCGCGGGGGTCGTGGGCATCATCTCGGCCTTGAGGCGGCCATCGGGGGCGATCACATGGCCGGGGGGGTGTCCGGCATTGATGTAGCGCCACGCGCCGGTGGCGGGATCGAGCTCGGCAAACAGCAGGGTGATGAAATGCTCCTCGCCCAGGTCCTCGATCAGCAGGTGGCGGGCCTGCGTCAAAATGTTTTCGAAGCCCAGGCCCGACCGCACCAGCGCCCGCAAGTAGGCCCGCACATCGGCCATCAGCATGGCCGGACCGAGGCCATGGCCGGTCACGTCCCCCACCACCAAAAGGAGCCGGCCTTGGGGCGTGGGGATGAAATCGAAGTAATCGCCGCCCGTGGCGGTGGCCGGGCACGAGGCGCCGGCGATGTCGTAGCCCGGCAGCGCAGGCGGCCCGGCGGGGAAGAGCTGCTGCTGGATCGTGCGCGCGATGCGGAACTCCTCCTCCTGCGCAAGCAGCGCGCGTTCGGCGGCCCGGCGGGCCCGGCGATCCGCGGCATCCTGCAGCTCCCGGTCCACCGCCGCGACCAGGCGGGCCATGTTGCCCTTCATCAGGTAGTCCTGCGCCCCGGCCTTCATGGCGGCCACGGCGGCCTCCTCGCCAATGACTCCGGAAACAATCAGGAACGGAATGTCGGGATTGGCCGCCCGGGCGATCTGGAGCGCCGCCGTGGAATTGAAGCGGGGCATGTTGTGGTCGGAGAAGATGATGTCCCACGGCTGCGCCAGCGCGGCCGACAGGTCCTCCGCATTGTCCACGCGGCGGGACTCCACGGCGTACCCCCCCTCCTTCAATTGTTCCAGCAACAGGAGGGCATCGACTTCCGAATCCTCGATGACCAGGGCCTTCAGGGGCTTGGCGCCGGATGGGGAATCGCCGGCCACGCCTAGAGGCCCCGCGCCGGCGCCGCGCCGGAAGCCGGCAGATAGACCGTGAAGGTGGTGCCGTGGCCCGCTTCGCTGGCGACATCCACCCAGCCGCCATGCTGCTGCGAAATGCCATAGACGGTGGACAGGCCCAGGCCGGTGCCCTTGCCCTTTTCCTTCGTCGTGAAGAAGGGCTCGAACAGGCGCGTCAGGACTTCCGGGGGAATGCCGGTGCCGGTGTCCTGCACGGACAGGCAGACATAGCGGCCGGCCTTCCAGGAACCGCCCTTCGCGGACGCCTCGCGGGCCGTCACCGTGCGCGAGCGGGTGGCGACGACCACCTGGCCGCCCTGGGGCATGGCATCGCGCGCATTCACCACGAGGTTCATGACGATCTGCTCGATCAGGCCCGCGTCGCCGCGGACCGGGGCGGGAGCGGAATCGACATCGAACCGGAGCTGCACCGTGGCCGGAATCAACCGCTTCAGCATGCCGCCCATGTTGCCGACCAGTTCGTTCAGGTCCAGATCGGAAGCGGACAGCACCTGCTTGCGGCTGAAGGCCAGGAGCTGGCGGGTCAGCGCCACGGCGCGGTCGGTGGCCTTGCGGATTTCCAGCACATCCTCGTGCTTCGGATCGTCCGCGGGGATTTCGGAATCCAGGATTTCGGCGAAGCCCATGATGGCCTGCAGGATGTTGTTGAAGTCATGGGCCACGCCGCCGGCGAGCTGCCCGATGCTCTCCATCTTCTGCGCCTGGAACAACTGCTGCTGGAGCGCGCGCTCGCTGGTGATGTCGCGCAAATAGAGGATGACGCCCCGCTGGTGGCCCGTGCGCCGCTCCACGAGGGGATAGGCGTAGATGCTGAATTCGCCCGACCCTTTCGCGGTCTCCATCTTGCAGATCGTCTTCACGGGCTGTCCGTCGCGCAGGGTGGAGACGCCGAGGCCGCCGTCGCCCGGACACAGCTGGTCCGCGGATTTGCCGGCGAACGGCACCAGGCCGGGAAACCACGTCTCCATGGTGGGATTGGTGTTGACGATCTTGAGGTCCGCGTCCAGCACGACAATGCCGTCCTGCACGCTGGAAAAGACATCGGCGAGGAAGTCGCGCTCTTCCGCCAGCCGGTTCTCCGCCTCCCGCTGGCGCCGGACGCTGTTCGCCGCCTCGACGGATCGGCGGACCGCAATGCCCAGGCGGCGCAGATGCTCCTTCATGACGTAGTCGGTCGCGCCCAGCCCCACGACTTCCACGGCGCGCTCCTCGCCAATGGAGCCCGACACGAAGATGAAGGGCAGGTCCTTCTCGGTTTTGCGGATCTGCCGGAGCGCATCGGTCCCGGAAAACCGGGGCAGGTTGTAGTCGGAGATGATCACGTCCACATCGCCCTTGGCCAGTTCGCGGTCGAAATCCTCCTTTTCCGCCACGACGATGATGTCGCAATCCACGTGTTCCGAGCGCAGGATCTCCTGCACCAGCTCGGCACCCACGGGGCTGTCCTCCAGATGGAGGATCTTCAGGCGCCGGGGCGGCTCGGGGGAACGGTTCGATTCCTGGGCATCGGCGGGCTTGGGGGCGGCGGGATTCGTCGGATTCGTGTTCATGGGCGGGGCGATCTCCTGGGGGAGGGCTTACGCGGGTCCCGCGCCGGGCGAGCGGGGGGACGGCGGCGCCGGCTCGTTGAGGAAGCCCCAGAAGAGGCCGATCTCGCGCACGGCATTGATGAATTCCTCGAAACTCAGCGGTTTGACCACATAGGCGTTGACGCCGCTCTCGTAGCTCCGGACCAGGTCGGCCTCCTCGCGCGACGAGGTCAGCATCACCACGGGGATGCGGCGGAGGAGGGGGTCCTGCTTGATGCTGCGCAGCACCTCCATGCCATCCACCTTCGGCATCTTCAGGTCCAGCAGGATCACCGTGGGGTCTTCCTTGTTCCGTTCAACGTATTTGCCCCGGCGATAGAGGAAATCGAGCGCCTCGGCGCCATCGGGCACCACGACGATGGGATCGGCCATATGGGCATCCGCCAACGCGGAGACGGTCAATTCGGCGTCGTTGGGATTGTCTTCGGCCAGCAGGATGTATTTTCCTCTCATATCAGTCCTCCTTACGAGCCTGCCGGACCGGCAGGCTGAAATAGAATGCGGCGCCCTTGTCCACCTCGCCCTCGGCCCAGGTGCGGCCGCCGTGGCGCACGACGATGCGGCGCACGTTGGCCAGACCGATGCCGGTGCCTTCGAATTCCGCCTCGGTGTGCAGGCGCTGGAACACGCCAAAGAGCTTGTCGGCATACTTCATGTCGAATCCGGCGCCGTTGTCCCGCACGCACACGACGATTTCGTCCTTCTCGCGGCGGGCCGAAACCTCGATGACGGCTTTCTCCCGCTTGCCGGAATATTTCACCGCGTTGCCCAGCAGGTTCGCCAGCACCTGCCGCAGGAGCGTGCGGTCGGCCATCACCGACGGCAGCGCGCCGATCTTCCACTCGATGGCCCGGCCGCCAGCCGCGGGCTCGAGGTCGCGACGGCATTCGTCCACCAGCGGGCCGAGGGGGACGGGCTCCACGCGCATCTGGGCGCGGCCCGTGCGCGAGAACGACAGCAGGTCGTCGATCAGCACCCCCATCTTCTTGGCCGCGGCGGCGATGACCGTCAGATAGCGGCCGGAGGTTTCGTCCAGCGTGTCCTTCGCCTTGGACTGCAGGAGCTGCACGAAGCCGGCGATGTGCCGCAGGGGGGCGCGCAGGTCGTGCGACACCGAATAGGAAAAGGCCTCCAGCTCCTTGTTC
>DMJA01000091.1 GCA_003451935.1 Verrucomicrobiota bacterium
AGCGCCGCGCCACGCAGGAAGGCCTGCGCGTGATGACCATGTTGCTGGAGATGTCCCCGTGCCCCTTCCCGCTGTGCGTGCTGGTCGGCTACGAGAAGACCGAGGACCTCGACCGCATGAGCGGAAATTTCTGCCCGCCCAATCTGGACCGGTTCACCCGCGTGGCCGGCAAAGCGGGCCTGCGCATGATCGAAACGCCTGTCTCCGCGGCCGAGGCGGCCCCGGCGGCGGAACCCGCTCCGGTTCTTGCGGAATAGAACGGCCAGGCGCTCCATGCTCGACATCAAGCTCATCCGCGAAAATCCCGATCTCGTCCGGGCCGGCCTGAAGACCCGCCATTCGCCGGTGGAGATCTCCGCCGTGCTGGAGTTCGACGAGCGCCGCCGCGCCGCCATCACCGAGGGCGATCAGCTCAAGGCCGCCCGCAACGAAATCTCCAAGAAGATCGGCGAACTGAAGAAGGCGGGCCAGGACACCTCCGAAATCCAGCGCCAGACCCGCGAGATGGGCGAGAAGATCGCCGAGCTCGACACCCAGGTGCGTGAAATCGAGGAGGAACAGCGAAAGCTCCTGCTCGCGATTCCCAACCTGCCGCACGAAAGCGTGCCCTCCGGCGACGACGCCATGGACAACGTGGTCGTCCGCGAGTGGGGGCACAAGAGGCACTTTGATTTCCAGCCGAAGGACCACGTGGCGCTGGGCGAGGCGCTGGGCCTTTTTGATTTCGAGCGCGCCGCGCGCATGTCGGGCGCGGGCTTTCCGCTGTTCACGGGCCCTGGCGCGAAACTCGAGCGCGCCCTGATCCAGTTCATGCTCGACCTGCACACGACCCAGCACNNACCGGCACCGGCCAGCTCCCCAAGATGGCCGACGACATGTACCACGTCCAGATCGACGACCTCTGGCTGATCCCCACCGCCGAGGTGCCCCTGACCAACATCTACCGCGAGGAGATCATCCGGGAGCCGCTGCCGATCAAGCTCGTCGCGCACACTCCGTGCTTCCGCCGCGAGGCCGGTTCCGCCGGAAAAGAAACGCGCGGCCTGATCCGCGTGCACCAATTCGACAAGGTCGAGCTGGTCCAGTTCGTTCCGCCCGGCACCTCCTACGAGGCGCTGGAGGGTCTGGTCGCCGATGTCGAAGATGTCCTGCACAAGCTGGGCCTGACGTACCGCGTGCTGCAGCTCTGCTCCGGGGACATGAGTTTCGCCGCCGCCAAGTGCTACGACATCGAACTGTGGGCCCCCGGCCACAGCGGCTGGCTCGAGGACTCCTCCTGCAGCAACTTCGAGGCATTCCAGGCGCGCCGCGCGAACATCCGCTGGAAAAACCCCCAGGGCAAGACGGAGTTTGTCCACACCCTGAACGGCTCCGGCCTCGCCCTCTCGCGTCTCTATGTCGCGCTTCTCGAGAACGGACAGCAGGCGGATGGCTCCGTCGTCCTGCCCGAGGCCCTGCGCCCCTACATGGGCGGGATCGAACGCCTCGTGCCGAAGAAATGAGCGGCCGGTGATTTCAACGGTTGAAAAGACCGTGGCCACGCGCTTTCCGCAAATCCGCGGAAAGCGCGTTTTGGTTGCCGCCAGCGGCGGCGCCGATTCCACCGCGCTCGCGCTCGTCCTGAAAGACCTCGGCTGCCAAATCGCCCTCGCCCACGTGCACCATGGCATCCGCGGGAAATCCGCGGACGCGGATGCGCGCTTCGTCGCTGCGCTCGCGAAAAAACTCAGCGTGTCGTTTTCCCTCGGGACATTCGACGTTCCGGCCGAGGCCAGGAAAAGCGGCGAATCGCTCGAAATGGCCGCACGCCGTGTCCGGCGGGATTTTCTTGTCGCGACGGCCCGGCGAAAAAAGATTCCGTTCATCGCCACGGGCCACACGGCCGACGACCAGGCCGAGACCGTCCTGATGCGCATCGCGCGCGGCACCGGCATTTCCGGGCTCGCCGGGATCGCCTATTCCACGAAGCAGGGCGGCGCGACCTTCATCCGTCCGCTGCGCGACGCAACGCGCGGGCAGGTCGTGGAATTCCTGAAAAGCCGCCGGCAGAAGTGGCGCGAGGACGAATCCAACGCGGAGGACTTCGCGCTGCGCAACCGCGTGCGGCACGAGATCCTCCCGCTGCTGGAAAAGCGCCTGAACCCGGCCGTGCGCCAGGCCCTGCTGCGGTTGGCCGACATCGCCGCCGCCGAGGACGACGTCATGTCCGCGCTGGCGAAAAAGGCCAAGCTTTCCGCGAAGACGCCGCTCGCGATCCGCCGCCGCCTCGCGCTGGAGGCGCTGCGCCGGCGGGGGAAATCGCCGGAAGAGGTCGATTTCGCCGCCGTCGAAACATTTTTCCATTGTGTGGAAAAAAGGCGAAACATTTTTCCATTGTGTGGAAAAACCCGGAAACATTTTTCCATTGTGTGGAAAANNCATTTTTCCATGGTGTGGAAAAACTTCAGCCGGCGATTAAGCTGCACATCCGGCACGGCCGGGGGTTTTCGCGGCGGCCGGACGAGGTCTGCCTGTCGGCGGCGGCGGTGGCGGGGCGGGATCTGGTGTTCCGCAGCTGGCGCGCCGGGGACCGGATGAAGCCGCTGGGCATGGGCGGCAGCAAAAAGCTGTCGGACATCTTCACCGACCTGAAGGTGCCGCGCGCGGAACGCAACGCGCGCATCGTGGTCGAGTGCGGCGGCGAGATCGCCGCGCTGGCGGGATGGCGCGTGGCGCGCGGATTCGAAGTGGAGGGGCCGCAGGCGCCGTCGATCCGGATCCGGATTCAGGCGAGGACGCCGCGGAGGCGGAGCTCGTAGAAGGCGGCCTTGCAGGCGCGGACGTCGGCCAGGGCGTCGTGGGCATCCTGGAACGCGGTCTTGAACAACTTGCGGTGCAGCTCGGTCAGGTTGGGGTATTTGTAGTCGCCGTAGCGGCCGGGCAGGGCGCAGAAGTGGGTGGATTCCTTCATCGTGCAGCGGGTGGGCTTTTTCAGGAGGGGATGGGGCCGGCCCAGGCGCAGGCATTCGGCGGCGAGGATTTTTTCGTCGAAGGAGATGTTGTGCGCGATGGCCACGGCGGCCTTTTCTATCTGGGGGAGGACTTCGTCGAGGGCATCGGCGAGGGCGATGCCCTCCGCCAAGGCGCGTTCGGTGGTGATGCCGTGGATCTTGGCGGCCTCGCGGGGGATGGTGTAGCCCTGGGGCTGGATGATGCGGTTGGCGCTGGCCAGTTC
>DMJA01000302.1 GCA_003451935.1 Verrucomicrobiota bacterium
AGGCGAGGCCGTTGCCGCCCGGCAGGGCGCCGCGGCCACATTCGACAAGGATGTCGACTTGGAGCGGCAACGCACGGGCGGCGGCGAGCAGTTCCGGGCCGGTGCGCTTGATGGCCTGTATGACGTGGAACCCTTCGCGGCGGACGGCTTCAATTTTTTCAGCCGTTTCCTCGCCGTGCATCTGCACGGAGTCGAGGCCAGCCGCGCGGGCGGTTTTGAGCATGGTTTCGACCGAGGCATTGACAAACACGCCGACGCGCGCGATTTGCAGAGGCAAGTCCTTGAACAATTCGCGGGCTTGGGCGGGGGAAACATTCCGGGGGCTTTTTTCGTAGAAGACGGCGCCGAGCGCGCCCGCGCCGGCTTCGGCGCAAAACAGCGCGTCTTGTCGCCGGGTGATACCGCAGATTTTGACGTGGGGGAGGAACATTTTAGGAGGATAGGCTGTAGGTTGTTAGGCCGTTAGGATCGAGGGAACGGGAATCGACGTCCATTGCTTCAACAACGCGGCGGGATCGGGGGATTTGACGAGGGCTTCGCCGACAAGGAAGCGCCGGATGCCGGCGGCGAGCGATCGCTGGATGTCGGATTCGTCGCGGATGCCGCTGGCGGCGACGACCGCGGTCCCTCGCGGGAGCGTGGCGGCGATGCGCGCGGCCCGTTCCGGGTCGGTGTGGAAATGGGCGAGATCGCGGTTGTTGATGCCGACGACGGGCACGTCGAGGCCGGCGATGCGCTGGGCGTCCGCTTCGTCGTGGATCTCGACCAGCGTTTCGAGGCCAACGCCGTGGGCGAGGGCGAGGAGGGAGGAAAGCTGCTCGTCGTCCAGGATGCGCACGATGAGCAGCATGGCATCGGCGCCCATCGCGGCGGTCTCGTAGACCTGGTACGGATCGACGATGAAGTCCTTGCGCAGGACGGGCAGCTCGACGACATCGCGCGCGCGCTTGAGGTCCTTGGCGGAGCCCTTGAAGAAGGCCGGTTCGGTCAGGACGGAGATCGCGGCGGCCCCGCCGTCCTGATAGGCCAGCGCGAGATCGCCGGGATGCAGGTCGGGGCGGATGTCGCCTAGTGAGGGGGAGGCGCGCTTGATTTCGGCAATGACGCGCACGCCGGGACGGGCCAGCGATTCCGCAAAGCCGCGGAAGTCCTCGCGCTTGGCGGCGAGGCGCTCTTGTTCCGCCTGCGGCTTGAGGTTGCGCGCGGCGGCGATCTCTTTGCGCTTGGCGGAAAGGATTTGGTCTAGAAATGACATAACTGACTTCACTCGGGATTGGAAGCAGCCGACAGCCGTTCAACTACGAATGACGCGAATGTCGCGAATAGAGAAAGGGAGAATGGGAGCTGGAGTTTCTTCATTCGTGATATTCGCATGATTCGTAGTTGTGGCCTTCAGGATTTGGAGAATGCCACCAGTTTCTCCAGTTTGTCGAGCGCGGCGCCGGAGTCGATGGCGTGCGCGGACTGGCGGATGCCTTCGGCGAGGTCGGCGCAGCGGTTGGCAGCGAGCAGGGAGGCGGCGGAGTTGAGCAGCACGATGTTGCGCTTCGGGCCCTGGATCTTTCCCTCGAGGATGCCGCGCGTGATCAAGGCGTTGTCGGCGGGCGCGCCGCCTTCGAGCTCCTCGTTGGTGCAGTAGCCCTCGAAGTAGGGGGCGGGATCGATGTCGTAGGTCTTGATCCGGCCGTCCTTCAGCTCCGAGCAGCGGGTGGTGGTGGTGAGGGTGATTTCATCCATGCCGTCGTGGCCGTGGACGACCAGCACGCGGCGCGAGCCGAGCTTCTTGAGCACTTCGGCGAAGGTTTCCGTCAGCTCCGGTGCGAAGACGCCGAGGAGCTGGCAGGGCGCGCCGGCGGGATTGGTGAGGGGGCCGAGCAAGTTGAACAGCGTGCGCACGCCCATCTGCTTGCGGACGGGGCCGGCGAAGCGCATGGCCTTGTGGAACGACGGCGCGAACATGAAGGCGATGCCGATCTCGTTGAGCGCCTGCTCCATCAGCTCGGGCGCGGCGGCGAGATTGAAGCCGAGGCACTCGAGACAATCCGCGCTGCCGCTCTTGCCGGAACTGGCGCGGTTGCCGTGCTTGGCTACAACCGCGCCCGCCCCGGCGGCGACGAACGCGACGGTGGTGGAGATGTTGAAGGTCATGCCGCCGTCGCCGCCGGTTCCGACGGTGTCGAGCGTGTCGTGCACAAGCGACTGCAGGCGCGTGGCCGCGGCGCGCATCGCGCGGGCCGCGCCCGCGATCTCGTCGATGGTCTCGCCCTTGGCCGAGAGCGTGCCGAGGAAGGCGCCGATCTGGCCTTCGGTGAACTCGCCGGAGAGCATGCCGTGGATGGACTCGAAGGCCTCGTCCTCGGTGAGATCCTTGCGGGCGATGAGCTTCTTCAAGAGGGAGGGGATGGAAATGTTCATGGTGGGCCTTTCAGGAGATGGAACCGAATATCCAATATCCAATCATCAATATCCAATCTTCAAGTGAACAGCCACCCGGCGGCGGGGCTTATTCTGACTCCTGAATTCTGACTCCTGAATTCTCGGAATTTCGAAGGAAATTCCGAAGGATTCTTTTTCCGACGGGGGTCATGATGGATTCGGGGTGGAACTGGATGCCTTCGACGGCGAACTGCTGGTGGCGGATGCCCATGATTTCGCCGTCGTCGGTGGTGGCGGAGATTTCGAGGCAGTCGGGGAGGGATTCCTTCTCGAGGGCGAGCGAGTGGTAGCGCATGGCCTTGAACGGGCGGCTGTCGAGGCCCTTGAAGATGCCCTTGCCGTCGCAGGTGACGTCGGAGACCTTTCCGTGCATCAGTTTCTTCGCATGGACGATATTGCCGCCGTAGACGAGGCCGATGGCCTGATGGCCGAGGCAAACGCCCAGCATCGGGATCTTGCCGGCGAAGGCGCGGATTGCGTCGCACGAGATGCCGGCGTCCTCGGGGCGGCCGGGGCCGGGGGAAATCACGAGGGCCGCGGGGGCGAGCTTGGCGATTTCCTCGACGGTGATGGCATCGTTGCGGAACACGCGGACCTCGGCGGCCATCTCGCGCAGATATTGCACGAGGTTGTAGGTGAACGAATCATAGTTGTCGATCATCAGGATCATAAGTCGGGTTTCAGGTTACAGGTTTCAGGTTACAAGTTACAGGTTTCAGGTTACAGGTTGAAGGTTGCAGGTCAATGGTGGTGGGCGGCGGCTTCGGCTTTCTGGGCGGTTTGGAGCAGTTCGAGGGCGCGGGACATCGCGGCGGCCTTGTTCTGGGTTTCTAGCAGTTCGGTTTCGGGGTTGGAGTCGGCGACGATGCCGGCCCCGGCGCGGATGGTGAGGCGGCCATGCTCGGCGACGGCGGTGCGGATGCAGATGCAGAAGTCCATGTTGCCGTCGAAGGAGACGTAGCCGACGGCGCCGCCGTAGGGCCCGCGGGGCTCATCCTCGAGCTCGGCGATGATTTCCATGGCGCGGATCTTGGGCGCGCCGCTGAGCGTGCCGGCGGGGAAGGAGGACGCGAAGAGGTCGAACGCGTCGTGGCCGGGTTCGAGGTCTGCAGTGATGTTGGAGACGAGGTGCATGACGTGCGAATAGCGCTCGACGATCATGAGGTCGGTCACCTGCACGGTGCCGGGGAGGGCGACGCGGCCGAGCTCGTTGCGCCCGAGATCCACGAGCATGAGGTGTTCGGCGCGTTCTTTTTCGTCCTGCAGGAGGCTGTCGGCGTTCTTGCGGTCCTCCTGCTCGGTGGCGCCGCGCGGGCGGGTGCCGGCAATGGGGCGGAGGGTGGCCGTGCGGTTGTCGAGGCGGATCATCGTTTCGGGCGACGAGCCGATCAGCGTGCAGCCCTGCGCCTTGAGGAAGAACAGATAGGGCGAAGGATTCACATGCCGCTGGGTACGGTAGAGGCTGACGAGATCGTCCGGCGCGGGCCCGACGAAGCTCTGTGAAATGACGCACTGGATGATGTCGCCCTCGTAGATGTGCTTTTTCACCGTTTCGACCATTCCCTTGAAGTACTCAGGCGGATGCACGGGCGTCGGCTTGCGAATGGGCGTCTTGCCGGTGGGCGAGCCTTCGGGGACGGGCTTGGCCAGCGTGGCCAGCAGATCCTGCACGCGGGCGGTGGCCGCGTCGAAGAGCGCGTCCGCTTCGCCATCTTCCTTGAAGGCGAGGGCGACGGCGGTGAGCGTATGGTTGATGTTGTCGAAAATGAGGAGCGCGTCGGGGATGACGAACTCGGCCATGGGGCGCTCGGGCGGCAGCTTGTTGGGCACTCGCGATTCGAAGAAATGGATCATTTCGTAGGCGAAGTAGCCGACAAGGCCGCCGCAGAAGCGCGGCAGGCCGGGCAGATGCGCGAGGGAATAGGGCTTCATGAGGCCGCGCAAGACGGCGAGGGGATCGCCCCGGTGCGGGATGCGCTTCTCGTCGATGCCTTGGCGGACGACGACGTCGTTGCGGTAGATGGTCACGGTCGCGCGGGCCGAAACGCCCATGAAGCTGTAGCGGCCCCAGCGTTCGCCACCTTCCGCGCTTTCGAGCAGGAAAAGGTGGGGGTGGTGCGGGGCGAACCGGGCCAGCACGGAGACGGGCGTCTCGGTGTCGGCCAGGATGCGCGCGCCCACGGGCACGACGGAGGAGGAGCCCAGCAACGAGCGGAACTCCTCGCGGGCGGGGAAGGTCTCGAGCAACATGTGTTTTCCTTGGGGCATGAAATCTTCTCTGGGCGATGTTTCTGCATATAGAAACACCGGTCGTTGCGTTTGTCAAGCCCTCCATGCGAAAATTCGCGCCCGCCCCGGGTTCGAAGCCGTCGGAACGGGGGAGCTCCCCGGGTATTGTTTTATAAAACAATACCCATTTCTGTCCAGGCGGGAAGGGGGGCGGGGCGCCCTTCGCCATTGGAAAGGACGCATTTGCGATTGGGGACCATCCGGTCCGGGATCCGGCTGCAAACATCGATGGCTGTCATTCCGAACTTGTCGAGGGATCTCGGCCTCGATGCAAGCGGCCGTCGCCGTCGTGAAGCGGAGATGTTTCGGCTTCGGCGCGGGGCGCCTCCGCTCAACATGACCAGAACTTGCCCCTCGTCGCAGAGGCGCTTCGTCGCCAGTCAAAGGACTTGTGGGCACGCGCTGCAAGGCGTGGCAAGCGCACGCCGGAACGCGTGGCAAGCATTGACTTTGGGGGGAGGAGGGGGTAGTTTTGCGCGCTCTAGGAAGGATTTTGCCCATTTTCATGAAGCCGGATTCAGTTGGTTTGGAAACAATGCGCCACAGCACGGCGCATGTGATGGCGGCGGCGGTTCGCCGCCTGTGGCCGGATGCCTTGTTCGACATCGGTCCGGACACGGATGAGGGGTTCTACTACGATTTCGACCTGAAGCACCGGCTGACGGCCGAGGATTTCCCCGCAATCGAGGCCGAGATGGCCAAGATCGTCGCCGAGAACCAGCCGTTCGTGCGCGAGGAGAAGACCCGCGCCGAGGTGCTGGACCTGATGTCCAAGCGCGGACAGAAATACAAGCTGGAGCGCCTGGCGGACATTCCCGAGGGCGAGACGATCAGCCTGTACCACAGCGGCGATTTCACGGACTTGTGCCGGGGGCCGCACGTCCAGAGCACGGGCGAGATCAAGGCGTTCAAGCTGACGTCCGTGGCGGGCGCGTATTTCCGCGGCGACGAAAAGAATCAAATGATGCAGCGCCTGTACGGGACGGCGTTCCTGTCTCAGGCGGAGCTGGACGCGCACCTGAAGATGCTGGAGGAAGCGAAGCTGCGCGACCACCGGACGCTGGGGCGCGACCTCGATCTATTCAGCATCCAGGAGAGCGTGGGCCCGGGGCTGGTGCATTGGCACCCGAAGGGCGCGCGGATCCGCTCGATCATCGAGGAATTCTGGCGGCGCGAGCATTACCGGGCGGGCTACGAGATGCTCTACACGCCGCACATCGGGCGGGCGGGGCTGTGGGAGACCTCGGGGCACCTGGGGTTCTACAGCGAGAACATGTATGCGCCGATGGACATCGACGAGCAGCGCTACTACATCAAGCCGATGAACTGCCCGTTCCACATCCAGATCTACAAGACGCACAAGCGGTCGTATCGCGAACTGCCGCTTCGCTGGGCGGAGCTGGGCACGGTGTACCGCTACGAGCGGGCGGGCGTGCTGCACGGCCTGATGCGCGTGCGCGGGTTCACGCAGGACGATGCGCACATCTATTGCACCGAGGAGCAGGTCGAGAGCGAAGTGCGCGATTGCGTGCGCTTTGCCATCGCCATGTGGCGCGCGTTCGGCTTCGAGGACATCGTGGCCTATCTGGCGACGCGTCCGGAGAAGGCCGTGGGCGAACCCGCGCGCTGGGAGCTGGCGCAGCGGTCGCTGGAGGCGGCGCTGAAGGCCGAGGGCGTCGCCTACGAGATGGACGAGGGCGGGGGCGCGTTCTACGGGCCCAAGATCGACCTCAAGACGCGCGACGCGATCGGCCGCCAATGGCAGATGAGCACCATCCAGTTCGATTTCAACGAGCCCGAGCGGTTCGACATGGTTTATACCGGCTCCGACGGGCACGAGCATCGGCCCTACATGGTGCACCGCGCGCTGCTGGGGAGCCTCGAGCGCTTTTTCGGCATCCTGATCGAGCACTATGCGGGCGCGTTTCCGCTCTGGCTCGCGCCGGTGCAGGCCTGCCTGATCCCGGTGTCGGACAAGCAGACGGCGGCCGCGCGGGAGGTTGCCGCCAAGCTGCGCGCGCAGGATTTCCGGGTCGTCGTGGACGAGCGCGCCGAGAAGATGGGCGCGAAGATCCGCGACGCGCAGATGCAGAAGATCCCCTACATGCTCGTGCTGGGCGGGCGGGAGATCGAGAACGGAACGGTTTCAGTCCGCGGCCGGGTGGCCGGGGACCTGGGCGCCATGCCGCTGGATGCGTTCATCGAGAAGATGGACGCCGAGCGGCAGGTGGCGCTGAAGTAGAAACGCCAAGCGGAGCGGCGCAACGCTCCGGAACACCAAGGAAAGAATGGCCTTACCGACAAATCCAAGAGATCCGCGCGGCGGATTTCCCACGCGAACCAACCAGAGAATCCGGGTGCCCGAGGTCTTCCTGATCGGGCCGGGCGGCGAGCAGCTCGGGGTGGTGGCGACCTATGAAGCGCAGAACCAGGCCCGCGCGGCGGGACTCGACCTGGTGGAGATTTCGCCGACGGCGCGGCCGCCGGTCTGCCGGATCATGGACTACGGCAAGTTCCAGTACGACAAGAGCAAGAAGGAAAAGCAGAACCGCCGGAGCGCCTCGGCCACCCGGGTGAAAGAGATCCAGCTCCATCCCAGCGTGGGCGACCACGACTATGCCGTCAAGATGCGGCACATGACGGAATTCCTCGAGGATGGCCACCGGGTGAAGGTGTCGCTGTACTTCCGCGGCCGCGAAAACGCCCACAAGGAGCTGGGTTTTGCCCTGATGAACCGCGTGCTGGCCGACATCCACGAGATCGGCGTCGTCGAGCAGGCCCCCAAGTTGCTGGGCAAGAACATCTTGATGGTGGTCATGCCCAATCCCAAGACCAAGCAGGCGGTGAGGGCGGCGGCTCCTTCCGCCGAAACGGAAAAGGCCGGATGATTTGGCTGGACGGGCGGAGGCAAATCCCGTACAAGTCGCCGTCTGTTTTGAAAAGATTGGAAAGAGGGAACGGGCCGACCGTCCATTCCCGGACGCAAGGATAACGGAACCATGGCAACGAAAGTGAAGAAGAAAACGCGCAAGGCGGTGGCCAAGCGCTTCAAGAAATCGGCGACCGGCAAGGTTTTGCACAAGAAGCCGGGGCGGCGCCATCTGGCCGCCAGCAAGACCCGCAAGCAGAAGCGTCGCCTGCGCCAGAGCGTGGTGGCGGGCGGCAAGTTCGCCAAGTCCCTCTCGCTCGAGTTGGGCGTCTAGGTCGGAAATTTGGAGTAGGAGAGAAACATGCCCAGAATTACCAATGCCGTGGCGAGCCGCAAGCGCCGCAAACGCCGTCTCGAGCAAGCCAAGGGTTTCTACGGAAGCCGCAGCAAGCTGTTCCGCATCGCCACGGAGGCCGTGGACCGGTCGATGGCCCTCAGCTACACGCACCGCAAGGACAAGAAGCGCGATTTCCGCGGAATGTGGATCGTGCGCCTGTCGGCGGCGTGCAAGCTCAACGACATTTCCTATAGCCGCTTCATCGAAGGCTTGACGAAGGCCGGCATCGAGCTCAACCGCAAGATGCTGTCCGAAATCGCGATCCACGATCCCGAAGGCTTCGCCTCCATCGCCAAGATCGCCAAGAGCAAGGCCACGATCGCCGCGAAGAAGAAGTAGTCTTCTCCATGGGCGGACGCGCGCGCGGGACGAAAGTTCCGCGCGTTTTGCTTGGTCCGCGAACGCCGGGTTTTCCACACAATGGGAAAATGTTTCGCGATTTTTCCACACAATGGAAAAAAAGTTTCCACGGTGTGGAAAAACCGGAGATTCGCGATTCAGGAGGCGGGGGAGAGGTGGCTCCGGAGGCGGGTCGCGAGGTCGAGGAAGGTCTTGGCCTCGGGGAAGAGTCCGGCGGCGGCGATTTCGTGTCCGGGGCCGGCGCGGCCGTGCGTGCCGCGGATTTTTTCCGTCTTCTGCGAGGTGTGCGGGGGGGGGAAGCCGAAGAAGAGTTCGCAGGGATCGAAGCCGGGCTTGTTGTGGATGTCCATCTGGTTGGCGTAGTCGGGGCCATGGCGCGGATCCGTCCACCACGGATAGGCGAACCAGCGGCCGGGGGCGGCGATGAGCAGCAAATCGCCGGAGCGCTCCGGAAAATAGATGTCGCGTTCAGATTGCACGGCGCGGTCGAGGATTTCGGCGATGCCGGGCTCGGCGGCGAGGAGGTCGCGGACTTGCGGGAGGTTGGCGGGATCGGGGACGTGGATGTGCGCAATCTGGTGGTCCACGATGGCGAAGGCGCGGGACGTGAAGAAATCGGGGTAGAGCATTTTCGAGGTTTCGCGCGTGTGGAAGAGACCGGCGGCGCGGAGGATGCGATTTGGGAAAATCGCGCCATCGCCGGGGGCGACGGGCTCGATGGCGTAGTCGCCGGTGAGGAGCCACTCGCGTCCCTGCGCTTCGGCGGCGGCGATCAGCGGCTCGATTTGGGAGATAGTTTCGAGGAGGGCGGCGGCGGCCTGCGGGGAATCGGGGCCGTGGCGCTGGAGATCATAATCGAGGGAGGGCAGATAAACGAAGAGGTGGTCGGGGGCGTCGGGGCGGGCGAGGATTTTGAGCGTGGCTTCGGAAATCCAGCGGCCGACCTTGGCGCGGGCGAGGGGACCCCAGTAGTGGAAAAGGTCGAATCGACGGCCAAGGTCGGCGCAGAGCTCGGCGTAGAGGGGTTCGGGGCGCGTGTAGCAGTCCATCACAATTCCGCCGTGGTGACGGTGGATGGGTTTGGGCGAAATCACCAGGTCGAGCCGCTCGCCGAGACTCTGCTGCCAAAAGGCCATGCCGACAGTCTGGCCGGCGGCGCGCGCGGCGTCCCAGATGCGGGGGCCCGTCACCAGCGCGGCGGATTGTTCCCAGAAGTAGGGCCGGGCGAGGTCGTGGTGAAAAAAGCCGGAGGCGACGATGCCGTGGCGCGAGGGGGGGAGCGCCGGGCGCAGGGTGGCCTGGGCGGGGCAGGTGAGCGAGAGCGGGCCGGGGGCGACGGGGCGAAAGGCGATCTTTGTCGCGGGCTTGTGCTTTTCGATCAGGTTCCAGCCGAGGGCGGCGGCGAGGATGACGAGGGTTTTGGGTTTGGATTCGCTCATGGCGCGTCGTCCAGGATGCAAAGGGTGAGGGGGGGCCTCTCTTGTCCATCCGGGCGTACGGAAAGCAGATGCCATTCGCGGAGGGTCTCGTCGGACAGTTTGACAATGGACGTGCCATGCTCGACGCGCCATCCGCGGGGCGCAACGGGGAGATCGTCGGGGCGCAGGCGCTGGGCGGCATAGAGGGTTTGGAGGAGGAAAGCAGCCTCGCCCTCGCGCGCGGCGGCGCGTTCCGCGCGGGAGGCAAAGGCGACGGCGGATGCGGTGGCCGTGGCGAGCAGGACGCAAAGCCCGAGCGAGGCGAGCACTTCGATGAGGGTGAAGCCGTGGTTCATGCAGATGGGTTGTCCGGGGCTCATGGGACTTGCTGTTTGCAAACTGTGGCACGGGAGGGCCGCGGTCGGCAACACGCTTTTTCGTGTCGCCCGCAACGGGGCGGCGGGTGTAGGTTCCGGAACGTATGCCGATGGAAGGACATCCCAAGCGTCCGGACGCCCCCCCCAGGGCGAAGACCCTCCGGATGGCGGGCGGCCAGGCCGTTCTGGCGGCGTTGGTGCTGGCGCTGGGGCTGGGCACGACGGCGTGGCTGGCGCAGTCGCAGGGTCGGCAGGAACGCCTGCGGATCGAGCGCGAATTCCAGCAGGCCTCGGACAAGTTGTTCGCGCGCACGCTGCGCGAAATCCAGTTGTTCATGGAGGTGCTTGATTCCATCCGCCAGCTGCACAGCCTGTCCGACCAGGTGACGCCGGCGGCGTTCGACGAAATCGTGCGCAAGGGCATGATCTACCAACGGCGGATCCTGGGCGCCTATGGGTTTGCGCAGCGGATTCCCCACGACATGCGCGCGACCTACGAACAGGAAGGCGGCGCCGGGCACCGCATCGTGCGCGCCGACGGGACGGGCGGATTCGAGGCGATGCCGGAAAAGCCGGAATATTTCGTGCTGACCTACCAGACGCCGCCGGGCGGCCTGGACATTCCGCCGGGATATGATTTCGGCGCGCGGGCGGAGGATTTGGCGGCGATTGCCTCGATGGAGAAGGTGGGCGTGTTTGCACTGGGCGGGGCGCCGGCGGGATCGGTGCCGGGAACCGGCGAAGGGTTGTACATGTTCGCGCCCATCGCATACGGGCCGGCCGGCGGCGGGGGGGAACTGGTCGGGTTCGCCATCGGGCTTTTCCAGCCGGAACGGCTGCTGGCAACGGCCATGGGCGATGGATCGAAGGGGATCGCGGCCCGGCTGGAGGCGGCCCGCGGCCCATCCTCGCCGGACGATGCCTTTGCCTTCGCGCGCGAATTCAGCTTGGCCAACCAGGAGTGGCGGTTCGTGGCGGAGGCCGATCCGGGATATCGGACCGAGGCCCGGTCGCGCACCCCCCGGATCATCGCCCTGGTCGGGACGGCGATTTCGCTGGCGCTGGCGGGGGCGCTGGTGCTGCTGGCCGGCCGCGCGCGGCGCATCGAAGCGCTGGTCCAAAAACGCACGGCGGAGCTGGCCGAGGCGAACCGCAAGCTGGAAGCGGCGATGGAAGACCGGCGCGAGCTGGAGGACGAGGTGCTGCGGATCAGCGGGCACGAAAAGGCCCGCATCGGACGCGACCTGCACGATTCGCTCGGGCAGAAGCTGACCGGCGCAATGTATCTGTTCGGCGCGTA
>DMJA01000203.1 GCA_003451935.1 Verrucomicrobiota bacterium
CCGCCGAGTGGCTCCTCGACAACTTCTACCTGATCGAAGAACAGATTCGTACGGCCAGGCGGCACTTGCCCAAAGGTTACAGCCGAGAGCTACCGCGCTTGCTGAACGGCCCCTCGGCTGGGCTCCCCCGCGTGTACGACATTGCGCTGGAGATTATCTCGCACGGCGATGGGCGGTCGGATCCGGAAAGTCTCAGCAGTTTTGTCACCGCCTACCAGACGGTGACCACCCTGAAGCTCGGCGAATTGTGGGCCGTTCCGATCATGCTGCGCCTGTCGCTGATCGAGAACCTGCATCTGGTGGCCGAGCGGATCGCGTGGCGGCGCAGCCAGCGGGACGCTGCGCTGTCCTGGGCCGAACGGTTCCTGAACGTGGTCGAGAACCATCCCCGGATGTTCGTCGCGACGCTGGGCGACTTCGTGCGGGCGGCGCCGCCATTGACAACGCCGTTCATCGCGGAGCTGGTGGCCAACATCGACGGCGTGAATCCCTCCCTCGGGCTGGCGCTCAACTGGCTGGAGCAGGAACTCTCCGACCGCGGCCAGACCATCGAGCGGATCCAGCAGAGCGAGAACCAGGGGCAGGCGGCGAACCTCGTCACCACAAGCAACTGCATCACGAGCGTCCGCACGATGGCGGCCATCGACTGGCCGGATTTCGTCGAAGCCGCCAGCGCGATCGAGGCCATCCTCCGGCGCGATCCGGCGGGAGTCTATCCGCAGATGGATTTCCGCACGCGAAACCGCTATCGGACCCGGATCGAAAAACTCGCGCGCTATGCCCGCAAGCCCGAAACGGAAGTGGCCGAGGCGGCGGTGGCGCTGGCCGCGGAGCGCCACCAAACGGGTGCGGACCGGCGCGAACGGCATGTGGGCTATTTTCTCATGGATCTCGGGCGCTACGAGCTGGAAACCCGGATCGGCTGCCGTTTCCCGCTGCGCCGGCGGTTCGCCCGGCGGCTGAGCCGGCATACCCTGGGCTTCTATCTATCGGCCCTCGCCGCGACAACGGTCCTGCTGGCGGCCGCGCCTTCGACGTGGCTTCGCGGGGTCGGGCCGGGCTGGGCCGTCGGCCTGTGGATCGCGGTCGCGCTGCTGGTCGCCTCCAAGCCGGCCTTTGCACTGGTCAACTGGCTGGCGACGCTCCTGGTTCCTTCGCGATTCCTGCCGAGCCTTGATTTCTCGAAGGGCATCCCGCCCGAGCACCGGACGATCGTGGTGGTGCCGACCTTCCTCGGCCCGCCGACGTCGAGCGCGCGCCTGCTGGAGGATCTCGAAATCCGCCACCTGGCCAACAAATCCCCGAATCTCCTGTTCGCGCTGCTCACGGATTTCCCCGACGCGGACGCCGAGGAACTCCCGACCGACCGCGCGTGGATCGACGCGGCCCTTCGGGGCGTCCGGCGGTTGAACGCGCGCCACGCAAGCCAGGGCGAGCCGATCTTCTTCCTGCTGCACCGCCCGCGCGTCTGGAATCCCTCCGAAGGCAAATGGATGGGCCGCGAGCGCAAGCGCGGCAAACTGGAGGATTTCAACCGCCTGGCCGTCGAAGGCCGCACCGCGGCGTTTTCCGTGATCGAGGGCGATCCCGACGCACTGCGTTCCGTTCGCTACGCCATCACGCTGGACACCGACACGCAGTTGCCGCCGGGGTCGGCCTGCCGGATGGCGGGCGCGATGGCGCATCTGCTGAACCGTCCCCATCTCGATCCGGCCCAGCGGATCGTCGTCCGCGGCTATGCCGTGCTCCAGCCGCGCCTGGCCGTCAGCCTGACGTCCGCGCACCAATCGATCTTTTCCCGGCTCCACGCGGGCGAGGTCGGCATCGATCCCTACACGCGGGAAGTCGCCAGCGTCTATCCCGACTTTTTCGGCCAGGGGCAGTTTGTCGGCAAAGGGATCTACGACATCCAAACCTTCCACGCGGCGACGGGCGGACGCTTTCCCGACAACCGCATCTTGAGCCACGATCTGATCGAAGGCTGCCATGCGCGTTGCGGATTCCTCAGCGACGTGGAACTGGTCGAGAACGAACCCTCGCGCGTGCTGGTCGATGCGAACCGGCGGCACCGATGGACGCGCGGCGACTGGCAGATCGCAAGCTGGCTGTTTCCGCGCGCGCCCGGTCCCGACGGGCGCGCGGTCCCCAATCCGCTCGGCCGGCTCGCGCGGTGGATGATCTTCGACAACCTGCGGCGAAGCCTCGTCCCGGCGGCGCTCTTCCTCGCGCTGGCTTCCGCGGGATTCGTCGGAACGGCGACGGCCACGGAACGGACCTTGGCCCTGCTGGCCGTCTGGTTTTTGCCGGCCGCCCTGCGCACCGTGCGCTCGTTCCTGTTCAAAGGGAAGCAAGTCCCGTTGGCGGTCCACCTGCAGACCAGCGCGGCGAACGAAGGCCGCCAATGGGGCGTCGAACTGCTGGAACTGGCCTTCACTCCCTATCACGGCTGGATCTATCTGGACGCCATCGCGCGCACCTTCTGGAGGCTGAAGGTCCGGCGGCGGCTGCTCGAGTGGCAAACCGCGAGCCACAGCGAGCGGACCGCGCGGACTTCGCTTCTCGGCGGGATCCTCGAGATGGGGCCCGCGCCCGTCCTGGCGCTGGCCTGCGTCGCGCCGGCGCTGGCGAGCCTCGCGCCGGTCAATCCCCTGCTCCTCGCCCTGTGCGGGATCTGGTTCGTCGCTCCCGGCCTCGCGTGGTTCATCAGCCGCACCCGTGCGCCACGCGAGGTACCGCTGACCGTGGCGCAAAGCGCGTTCATCCGGCAACTGGCGCGGCGCACCTGGGCCTACTTCGACCATTTCGCGGGGGAAGAGAACCACTGGCTGCCGCCCGACAACTATCAGGAGAGCCCGGCGCCGGCGGTGGCCGAACGAACCTCGCCGACGAACATCGGGATGGGCCTGGCCAGCGGATTGGCGGCCTGCGATTTCGGCTATCTCTCGCCGGGGCGCTTCCTGTTCCGCACCGGGCGCACGCTGGAGACGCTGGAGCGGATGGAACGCTATCGCGGACATTTCTACAATTGGTACCACACCCGCACCCTGAAGCCGCTGCACCCGCTCTATATTTCCTCGGTGGACAGCGGCAACCTCACGGCGATGCTGATCGTCGTTCGCGAAGGACTGGCGGAGATAGCGCGCGGACCCGTCCTGCCCGCGCGCTGGAAGGAGGGCTTGGAAGACGCCGGCGGCCTGTTGCTGCAGGAAATCGAATCGGCCCGGCAGCGGCCGGACGGCCCCGTTCCGTCCTCCGACTTGCACCGGGCGATCGTCCGGATCCGCGAACAGATCGAGGCCGTGCGCCAAGCCCCGCCGGCCTTGCGCGATGCATTGCACGCCTTGGAGGCCTTTCGAATGGCGATGGCGGAGATGGCCGGCGCGCTGGCACCGGAGGAATCCCTCTCCTTCTGGCGCGAGACCTTGCAACGGCAGTGCGATGATCTCGCCGGAGAAATCCGCCATTTCGCTCCGTGGGCCGCCGCCGAGCCCCCGCCCCTGCCCGACGAGGCGCCGGCCGGCGAAACCCATCCCCGCTGGGAAGACCTGCAAACGGAAACGGAGGCCGCCCCGACGCTGGAGGCCTTGGCGACTTTGCGGCACCGATGGGAAC
Organism: Verrucomicrobiota bacterium; assembly: GCA_003451935.1. Lineage (GTDB taxonomy): Bacteria > Verrucomicrobiota > Kiritimatiellia > CAIQIC01 > Lenti-01 > Lenti-01. The sequence continues at coordinate 3,613 of DMJA01000203.1, forward strand.
CCCGTCTGGCGCAGGCGGCGACGTCGGAGTTCGCCCGACGCTGGAGCGAGTGGCTGCCAGTCGCGAGTTCGCGCGCCGCCGACCGCATCGCGGCCCTCCGCCAGATCGCCGGACGGTGCACGGAACTGAGCGAGCACGACTTGGATTTCCTCTACGACGCCGATCGAAATCTGCTGTCGATCGGGTACAACCTCGATGCCCACAAGCGCGATCCCAGTTTCTACGACCTGCTGGCATCGGAATGCCGCCTCGGGAGCTTCATCGGCGTGGCCCGCGGCCTTCTGCCGCTCGAGCACTGGTTCCGCCTCGGGCGGCGGCTCGCGCCGGGCGGAGGCCCGCCCGTGCTGGCGTCGTGGAGCGGATCGATGTTCGAATACCTGATGCCGATGCTGGTGATGCCCTCCTACGAAGGCACCCTCCTGCACATGGCCTGCAAGGGCGCGGTGCGCCGCCAGATCCACTACGGCCGGCAGACGGGCATTCCCTGGGGCATTTCCGAATCGGGCTACAACCAGCTGGATGCCGGGCACGTCTACCAGTACCGCCCGTTCGGCGTCCCGATGCTCGGCATGAAGCGCGGCCTCGCCGACGACCTCGTCATGGCGCCCTATGCCGGCGCAATGGCCCTGATGGTCGAACCCGAAGCGGCCGTCCACAATCTCCAGCGGCTGGCCGGCGAGGGCGCCGTCGGCCGCTTCGGACTCTATGAAGCGGTGGACCACACCCCCGCCCGCGTGCCCGCCGGCGAACCCTTCGCCATCGTCCGCTCCTGGATGGCGCACCACGGGGGCATGAGCCTGCTGGCGTACGACCATCTGCTCCATGGCCAGCCGATGCAGCGCCGATTCCTGGCCGACCTCCAGTTGAAGTCCGCCACGTTGCTCCTGCAGGAACGCATCCCGCTCGCCCGGCCGCGGGCGCATCCCACCGCCGCCGTGGCCGAAACCGCCGGGTCCCGCGCCGGCGAAACCTTCGAAGCGATTTCCCGCTCGTTCGACACCGCCGACACCCCCGCGCCGGAAGTCCATCTCCTCTCCAACGGCCGCTACCACGTCATGGTCACCAACGGCGGCGGCGGCGCCAGCCGCTGGCAGGGACTCGACCTGACCCGCTGGCGCGAGGATTCCGCCCAGGACTCCCACGGATTCTTCTTCTACCTCAAGGAAGTGGATACCGGCAAAACCTGGTCGCCCACGGCGCGACCGCTTTCGCCCGCGTTCAACCGCTATGAAGCCGTCTTTTCGCAGGGCGGCGCCGAGTTTCAATCCGTCATCCACCAGTTCCAGAGCCAGCTACAAGTGGCGGTTTGCCCTGAAGACGACATGGAGCTGCGGCAGTTGACGCTG
>DMJA01000111.1 GCA_003451935.1 Verrucomicrobiota bacterium
GGTTTCCTGCGTGGTGAAGGTCTTCGACGCCACGATGAACAGGGTCTCCGCCGCGTCAAGATCGCGCGTGGCTTCGACAACATGCGTGCCGTCCACGTTCGAGACGAAGCGGACCGTCAGGTCGCGCTGGCTGTATGGCTTGAGCGCTTCGTAGGCCATGACGGGGCCCAGGNNCGCCGATGCCGATGTTGACGATGTTGCGGATCGGCTTGCCCGTGAACCCGAGCCATTGGCCGGAGCGCACGAGATCGGCGAAGCCCGACATCTTCTCCAGCACCGCGTTCACGGCGGGCATCACGTCCTTGCGGTCCACGAGGATCGGCGTATTCGAGCGGTTGCGCAGCGCGACGTGCAGCACCGGGCGCTTTTCCGTCTCGTTGATCTTCTGCCCGCTGAACATCGCGTCGATTTCGCCGCGCAGGTCGGCCATGGGGCACAGGGCCTGCAGGAGCTGCATCGTCTCGGCCGTGGCGAGGTTCTTGGAGTAGTCCAGGTACCAGCCGCCGACCTCGAGGGAGAACGCCTGCGCCCGCGCGGGATCCGCCGCGAAGAGCTCGCGCATCGAGGTGACCTTCATCTGCGCCGCGTGCGCCTTGAGGGCCTTCCATTCCGGGGTCGTGTCGAGTCGCTTGCGGCGGGGCATGGGGTCTCCTTTTTGTAAAGTGGGATCCGATGGATCAGACCGATCCGACGGATCCGTCGGATGCCAGCTACTTTTTGACCTTGATCCGCTTGAACCGCCCGATCTGCGGCAGCTTCCCGACGATGGGGGCGGCGTAGTCGAGGAAGGCCTGGGTCACGTCGCAGCCGTTCGACGCGATGAAGGCGTCGGGCATGTGGCGGGTTTCCTTCGCCACGCTGGAGAGCGGCACGCGCTCGAAATAGACCTGGTACTTCTTGCCGGGCTTGCGGCGGATGGCGATGGAACCGTCCACGTCCTTGCTCGTCGCACACTTGACGGCTTCGCGGCCCACGGCGAAGGCTTCCTTCGCGTCGTTCTCCGAGACCACGCCCGGGAACGAGCGCTGCAGGTAGCCGAAGGTGTCGGCGCGCAGGCGCGAAATGTCCGTCTTGGCCTTGATGACGCCCACCAGCGCGTCGCCCAAGGCGCCCGAGCCGGAAAGCTGCACGTTGCCGTGGCTGTCCACTTCCTTTGTGAAGGCGGCCGCGATGGCCTTGCCCGAGGCGTCCGAAATGCCTTCCGAAACCGCCACGACGCAACGGCCGTACTTCTCGAAGACCTCCTTGACCTGCTGCGGGAACTTTTCGAGATCGAAGGGCCGCTCGGGCAGGTAGATCAGGTGCGGGCCGGCGCCCGGATAGGTGCGCGCCAGCGCCGAGGCCGCCGTCAGGAAGCCGGCATGCCGGCCCATGACGACGTTGATCTTCACGCCCGGCAGCGCGGCGTTGTCCAAATCGTCCCCCATGAACGCCTGCGCCACGAACTTCGCGCTGCTGGCGAAGCCCGGCGTGTGGTCGTTCTCGCGCAGGTCGTTGTCCACCGTCTTCGGAATGTGGAAGCAATGCATCTCGTAGCCGGCCTTCTTGGCCTCTTCGTTGATGATGTGCGCGGTCTCGGCCGAGTCGTTGCCGCCGATATAGAAGAAATAGCGGACGTTGTATTTCTGGAGCTTCTCGAAGATCATCGCGCAATCCGCAGGCGTGGGCTTCTTGCGGACGGAGCCTAGGCCCGACGAGGGGGTCTGGGCGACGGCCTTGAGCGTGGCGACGCTCTCGCGGCCCAGATCGATCAAATCCTCGTTCAGGATGCCCTTGATGCCGTGCAGCGCGCCATAGATCTTGCGGATCTCCTTGTGCTTCTTCGCCTCCATCACCGCGCCGATCAGGCTCTGGTTGATGACGACCGTGGGGCCGCCGCTCTGGGCGATCAACATGTTGCCGACGACTTTTACATTTTTCTTTGCCATAAAACGTTTTTCCTTTTCCGTGGGGGTTCGTTCCACGTCGGGGGATGAAAGCAAAAGCGCCCCCCCTCTTGCAAGTCGTATTGGCCTCTTCCCGGCCCGCCGAAAATTGGCCTTGCCTCGCGCCCCGCTCCGCCCGTATAGTCCCGCCTTCAAATAAATTGTCGGAAAAAGAAGCAAAGTTGGACCAAGCAATATGATAGATAGTGCAGTCAAAGCGACGATCAAGCAGGAATACCAGCAACACGAAAAGGATACCGGCTCCGTGGAGGTCCAAGTGGCCCTCCTTTCCAAGCGGATCCAGGAGCTGACCAACCACCTCCAGACCCACAAGGGCGACCACAACTCGCGCCGGGGCCTGATTGTCATGGTCAGCCAGCGCCGCCGCCTGCTGGACTACCTCCGCACCACGGAACTCGCCCGCTACCAGAAGCTCATCGAGCGCCTCGGCCTGCGCCGCTAGTCCCCCCGGGGGCGGCCCCGCCCCCGCTCGCTGGCGGCCCTGCGCGGCCGTTGACGGACGAGTTCCCGCTCTTTCCCTCATTGCGCCGCGTCGCCCCCGCCGCGATGCGCCGGCGCATACCCGTTTCAAGACAAAAAAGCAGCAAGAAGAAGCAAGCAAGGAAAAGAAGAAATGAAGAATACCACATCCGTCAGCGTCGCCCTGGGCGAGAAAACGATGACGTTCGAAACGGGCCTGCTGGCCCGCCAGGCGGCCGGACAGGCCACCTGCCAGCTCGGGGAGACCATTGTCTTCTCCGCCGTCACCACCACCTCCAAGCCGCGCGAAGGCATCGATTTCTTCCCGCTCCAGGTCGAATACCGCGAGCGCTTCTACGCCGCGGGCCGCTTCCCCGGCGGCTACTTCAAGCGCGAAGGCCGCCCCACCGAGAAGGAAATCCTCACGGCGCGCGTCACCGACCGCCCCATCCGCCCCCTGTTCGCGGAAGGATTCTTCAACGACGTCCAGATCAACAACGCCCTCCTGACCGTCGATGGCGAGCACGAGAGCGACATCCTCAGCATCAACGCGGCCTCCGCGGCCCTCATGCTCAGCGAGCTGCCCTTCCTCGGCCCCCTCGGCGCGGTGCGCGTCGGCCGGCTCAACGGCCAGTTCGTCATCAACCCCACCCATGAGCAGATGAAGACGTCCGACCTCGACCTCGTCTACGTCGGCCGCCGCGACCTGCCGATGATGATCGAAGGCTCGGCCCTCGAAATCAACAACGCCGACATGGTCGCCGCGATGAAGTTCGGCCACGAGGCCGTCGCCCGGATCTGCGACGCCCAGACCGAACTGCGCGCCAAGATGGGCCTCCCCCCCAAGACCTTCGCCGAAAAGGGCCAGGATCCCGGCCAGCTCGCCAAGCTGCGCGAAATCGCCTATGCGGACCTCGAGGAGGCGCTCTTCACCGTCAAGAAACTGGAACGCCAGGCCAAGATGTCCAAGGTCTTCGACGCCGCCTTCGCGAAGATGAAGGAAATCTACGGCGAAGAGCTCATGACCGAGAAATTGTTCAAGCAGCTCTTCGACGCGGTCGAAATCGAAATCGTCCGCAAGGGCGTCCTCGAAAAGGGCAAGCGCATGGACGGCCGCGCGATGGATCAGCTCCGTCCGCTGCTGGCCGATGTGGGCGTCCTCCCGCGCGTGCACGGCTCGGCCCTTTTCTCCCGCGGCGAGACGCAGGCCATGGCCGTCGTCACCCTCGGCACCGGCCGCGACGAGCAGNNTACAACTTCCCGCCCTATTCCACGGGCGAGGTCAAGCGCCTCGGCGGCCTGAACCGCCGCGAAATCGGCCATGGCGCGCTCGCCGAGCGCTCCATCGAACCGATGATCCCGAAGGACTACCCCTACTCCGTGCGCGTCGTCTCCGAGATCATGGGCTCCAACGGCTCCTCCTCGATGGCGTCCGTCTGCGTGGGCACCCTCGCCCTCATGGATGCCGGCGTGCCCATGAAGAAGCCCGTCGCGGGCATCTCCATCGGCCTCGTCACCGGCGAAGGCCACAAGCCCGTCCTGCTGACCGACATCCTCGGCGCCGAAGATCATTGCGGCGACATGGACTTCAAGGTCTC
>DMJA01000146.1 GCA_003451935.1 Verrucomicrobiota bacterium
ATCCGCTGAACCTTGCTCTTGCTGTAGCCCGTGGCCTCGGCAACGGCGCGGAGGGAGGTAAAGGGATGGGCGGTTGCCCAGCCCACGATCTCCTGCTCGCCCGGCACCATAGGCGCGTGGTCCGTCTGGTCCGCGCTCGGTGTCCAGTAGGGAGCGGAAGCGTCCGGGGAGCGGTCAAGGAACAAGTCCCGCGCCGTCCTGCCCGTCCGCTCCCAGTTCTTCCCAAAGTGGAGCCTGTAGCGTTCGTCGCCCTCGCCGGGGCTGTAGAGTTCGGCGGATGTCCGCGCTCCGTTGGCTTTCCGGGATGTCCCGGCTCCGACATAAACGGAATCATTCTGGCCCCATCCCTTCCGCTCCCTCGGCTTCCCGGTATGGTCAACCAGGAGCATCGAAGCGTTGTAGGTTTTGAGCATCACGGAAAGCGGAGTGATAAACTCCTTCCATGCCGCCGAATCGTTCAAGTCGGACGCGCCGGAATAGGCTTGGTAGTTGTCCAAGATAGCCAAGTCGAATCCGCCGCGCTTCAACTCCGATTCCAGCGAGAGGAAAAGCGGCTTCCCGTCCAGCGCATAGGCGTGGTGAATCTGCAGATTCGCGTCTAGCGTGATGGCGTTTAGCCCTTCATGCTCCGCAATCGCCACAAAGTCCCGCTGCAAGGTTTCTTCGTCCTGCTCTGCCGTCAGCAGTAGAACCTTGAAGGGACGCGCTACGGACAATCCGAAAATGGATCTTCCGCAAGCGATGCAAGCGGCCATTTGCTGAACCGCGACGGATTTTCCAATGCCTGTCCCGCCCGTGAACAGCGTCCACGCTCCACGCCGCAACCATCCCTTCCCGGCGATGTGGGTTTCCTCCGGTTTGATTTCCAGGTCGCGCAAATAGGAATAGGACATTGGCGGGAAGGTCGTGACCAGCATCCGCGCCGCCGTCTGTTCCTTTGTGGCCTCGGTCGTTTCCTCCCGCGCCTCCGTTAGTTCATCGTTCATCAATTCAACTGGTGCGGGGGTCATGTGCGTTTTCCTTCCGGGTTCAAGTAGAGCAATCGTTGCCAAGCGTTCTTCTCCCTGCGGAAATGTCCGGGGAGTCGGGACAGTCGGCTTTCATTCCGGCAAGCCGGGTCGCAACCGAGGGGGCATAGGACGGCGGGGAAAAGTTTTTCCTCGATGTCTCGCGTCCAGTCGGCACGGGTGGCGCAATTCACTTTCAAAATCGCGTGGACGGATTTTCCGCCACTATCAATCAGCGCGACGATGGGCGCGGTGCGGAATCCCCACCAAAACGCCAACTGATCCGGCTTGGATAGCCCGTCAAACTCCGCGACGGCGAAACGGAAAGACGCGACGGCGGAATCTCCGCGCCGCGATTGCTTCCCGTCGCCTGTCGGATGCTCGTTGCCCGTCAACGGATTTGGAATCCAATGGGGCGGGACGGTTTCGCCGCCTTCAATGCGGCTTATCCAGTCGCCCGCCGTCCGCACCTCCGCGCCGTAGCGTTCGCCGCAAAAGACAAACTCGCCTGGGGCGTAGAGTGCGCCAAGCAAGGCAAGCGCATCACGGGGTCCAGGTTCCCAGGCAATGCGGATGGGAGAGGCTTCCCACCAATCGCTTTCTTCTGCACCGTCGCCGCGTTGAATGAATTTCTGCGCGGTCTGCGGTAGCGGCTTGGGCTTTGGCGCGGAATATCTGCGGGGTTCGTAGTCGAATCCTGGCGAAAACTCCGCGTATGCCTTGCGGATCGCGCTCGCCACTTCCGACGAGGGGGACGGCGGGCGGGTCGCGGAGCGGATGATTTCGCCCTCGGCCTCTGTCGCCGGGATTCCGGCGATGGCGGCAAGGTTCGCCGTGGTCATCATCCAGGAGTGGACTCCACCTCCACTATTCGGGCAACGGCGGAGTTCTTCGCCGTAGCGTTCGGCGGCGCGGGCGTTGCGGGTGCGCGGGGTCATAGTGCGCCGCCCATCTCGCGCCAAGCCGTTTCAATTTCGGCGGCGCGTCGTAGGTGGGAGGCGGCGCGGATAGCCTCGTGCCAGCCGGAACGGGAATCCAGAAAGTCGGACAACTTCCCTTCGCCCGGTTTGGGGGGAGGCGGGAATCCGGCGAAGTGGAGTTGCGAAGCACAACGGCAAAATGTATGGTTGCACTTGTTGGTGTTGCTGGGCGTTGCCGTCGCGGGCGCGCCCTTTTTGTTGGTGGTCATGGTCGCGCCTCCGATTAAGTGCGGAGAGCGTCAACGCGGCAACGGTTGAGAAAATCCTCAACATCCCGCGAATCGAGCAGAACGGTGCGATGGCCTGTCTTGTAGTACCGCAAGCGCCGATCAGCCCAAGCGCGCTTCAATGCGCGTAGGCTGATGCCGTAGGTGGCGGCGGTTGCTTTGGGGGTGGCGAGTCGGCTCCGGGGCGGGAGTTTCGGGGCGACTGTCGGCGGGGACTGTATTGTCTGTTCCATTTTCGGGTTCTCCATGAGGCTTACTGGGCCTCACAGATTCCGGGGGGTTATTCATCCCGGCCCCGAAAATGGGCGGAATTGTCAAAAATCTTTCGGCAATTCCGTTATTCGCGTTATTCAAAAGTTATTCAAAGCATCGGCATCATTCGGATTGGTTCGCACAAAGTCGCCGCTCGGCGTTGTCCGTCCGGGGTTCGGGTCTTGTTTCAGTTTCAATTCTTCGATTTCGTCACGGTTCAAGAGCCAAGCGGGTAATGCCATTTTTGCGCCAGCGTACAGAAGGCGCAAGCGTTCGCGGCATCTGCGGACGGCGGAAAAGTTGTTTTTCGCGTCGGCGGTCTGGTTCATGTTCCCATTATTCAATTTGAGTTTAAGGGCAATATCCTTTTCTTTGGGTTTAAGTTGATCCCATACCATTCTGATGATTTCGCCCGCCACCCTGTCCGGCCTGTCCTTCGCCTCGCGCTCCGCATCAGCCATTGTCTTTGCATAGCGCAAAGCAAGGGCGTTTTGTTCGTTTGCCGTTTTTTGCTCGTCGGCAAGTCGGCGTTGTCCATCGCGCAAATCGGAAAGCAACTTGTTTGTTTCGGAGTCGGTTCCCAGTTCGGCCCCCAAGAGAAAAGCATCAAGGGCTAGAGCATCGCCGCTCTCTTCCTGCGACAATCGCGCTAGAAAACTGTCCACGGATTCCGCAAGGTGGGCTTTGTCTTTGCTTTTCAGCATCTCCACAAGGCGCACAAGGGAGCGGTTTATCTCAATGGCCCGCTCCTTCGCCTGATCGTAGGCCGCGAAAACCGCTTGCTTGCATCTTTCCTCCGCTTCTGAGGCCTCCTGCATCAGTCGG
>DMJA01000141.1 GCA_003451935.1 Verrucomicrobiota bacterium
GTCCTTGGCCAAACCCGCCTCCAGTTCCAGGAAGCCATCGCCCCCCCCCGCCAGCGCCCGCGCCCCAGCGCCGGCCTGCTCCAACCCTTCACCCTCCTGGTGGTCGTCGCCATCGTCGCCTTTGAACTCGGCCTGCTGGCGTTCCTGGTCGATTGGCGCGACCGCATCCTCCCGCCGGAGGTCGAGGCCGCCGATTTCGCCCGCGCCGAGGAAATCCGCGCCCTGAAGTTGAACGCGCAGACCGGCACCGTGTCCGCCACCCGCCCCGCTTCCGTCGTCGCCCTGCCCGGCACCAGCTCCGCCGCCCCCGCCTCGACCAATGCCGCGGACGCCACGCCCATCGCCGACGACATCCGCGACGTGCTGGACGAGGCCGACTTCGATCCCGCCGACACCAATGCCTCCCTCGTCGATCTGCCCCCGATCTCCGCCGCCGACCCGGCCATCGAGAAGGCCCAGCATGACCTGGCCCAAGCGGTCGCCGCCGCCCAGTTCGCCGACTATCCCCAGGCCTTCCGCCTCCTGAACCAGATCCACCTGGACGCCCCCGGCTTCCTGCCCGCCTATGCCGAACACGCCCGCCTGCTCGAGGCCCGCGGCGATCTGGACGGCGCCCACCGGCGCTGGACCCAGATCCTCGGCCTCGCCCCCGACGATTCCCCCTTCCGCGCCCAGGCCTTGGAACAGCGGGAACGCCTGGTTCGCCTCCAGACCCTCCAAATCCAGATCCTGCAATCCCCCCGGCCCGTCGATCCCGACTCCCTGCCCCGCGCCGTCCGCATCGCCAACCCCGAAATCCAGAAAATGCCCGCCGACCCCGATGTCGCCGAAATGCGCGTGCTGAACGCCACCCTCGAAATCGCCGCCGACGACAACGATTTCCAAAACACACCCGTCCAGGTTTTTCTCACCTTCTACGACACCGACCCGGACAACCAGATCCGCCCCACCCGGGCCATCACCACCCCCTCGCCCCTCGTCCTCGGACACGCCTTCGCCAGCCGCCGCAGCGCCCCCCTCCAGGCCACCTATGTCGTGCCCCGCGGCCTCCGCGCCCAGACGCAGGGCGACCCCGGCCGCCAAGCCTCCTATTATGGCTATACCCTTCACGTCTTCGCCGGCCACATCCTGCAGGACGCCGCCGCCAAGCCCAAGAAACTCCTCGCCCTCCCCATCCACTTCCCCGGCGCCGACTCCAACGCGCCGCCGCTCGATTAGAGCGTTTTCCGGAATGCCATGGCCGTTCCTGGACGGCAATTGAGAACGGCTCACCCAGAGGGTTCGCCCTACCCAACGCCATCAAAAATTCAACTTTTGGGTAGGGCGAGGCGTCCCTGCCGAGCCGGGCTGTTTGGTCTTGGGGCTTCGGCTACGCCATAAAGAAACAAGGCCCAAGCTGCCGGCTGCGCGCCACAAAAAAAGAGCGGCCGTTTCCGGCCGCTCCCGTCTTCATCCTTGGGGAAGGATTACTTGCGCATCTTGCGGCGCAGCACCAGCGCCAGCGCGCCCAGGCCCAAGAGGCCCATCGTCGCCGGCTCCGGAATCGGGGCGGCCGTCATGTTCAGGTCGTCGAAGTTGGGCTGGGCATTGTCGCCCGCCTGCATTTGATAGGCATAGAACCGGAAGGAATCCGGAGCGTTTGCCACCGTGAAGCTCTGGTTGAAGGTCTCCACGCCATCGCGGCCATTCGCCGCCACATCGATCGTGGTGGCGCTGGAATAGGTGATGGCGACATTCATCGCGGTGGTGCCGTAGTTGGCGAACATCGTGCCGGAACTGCTGCCCGAATAGGTGATCACCGCGGAATTGCCATTGTTCATGTTGAAGATTTCAGTGCCGATGGTGTCATACAGAGTGAACCCCTTGGCGCCATCGCTGCCGCTGTCCCAGTTGATGCCCAGCGTGAACGAGAAAACCTGGCCCACGAGCATCGCACCGTTGAAATCCCGCAACGCTTCCACAGACGCGCCCGAGGTGTTGGGATTGGCATAGAGCCCGAAGCTGCTGGCGCCCAGATCCACACCGTTTGCAGAAGCACCTGCGATGAACGCACCGGCGAAGCCGCTGCCCTGCACGCTGTTGACCGTCCAGGCGCCGAAAGCGTCGCCCGTCGCCGCACCATCGTCACCCGTCGCCCAGCCGTCGCCATAGGCGCCCTGGGTCGAATCATCCGAACCCGCCGTGGTCGCCATCGCGGCACCCGCGACCATCGCAGCCACTGCAAACACCAATAATTTTTTCATATCCATGCTCCTGAATCGTCTTCTTTTAAATCCACATCGCACATCGCGACGCTTCAAAATGTAGAACAAACGGCCCAACGGGGTCAAGCGGTTTTCTTCCGCCTTTTGCTGCGGGTTCCGGAAGAACGCATCCCGTTTTTGCGCAAAGGATTGCGTCTTCCGGCGCATCGATTCCGGATGAAGAGGGGATGGCCGTCCGGGCGGACGGACGTCCCGTCCTACCGGATTTTGTTGGCGGCGCGGCGAACCTTGATGATCTGCTCGGTCAGGCCGAACGGGACGGCTTCGTAGTGCTCGAACTGCATGGTGAAGCCGGCGCGCCCCTGGCTCATGCTGCGCAGCGCGGTGGCGTAGCCAAACATCTCGCCCAGCGGCACCATGCCGCGGATGAGCTTCTGCGCGCCCTTCTCTTCCATCGTTTCGATGCGCCCGCGGCGCTGGCACACGCTGCCGGTCGCCCCACCCATGAATTCCTCGGGCGTGGACACTTCCACCGACATCACCGGTTCGAGGATGATCGGATTCGCCTTCAGGAACAACTCCTTGAAGCCCGCGCGGCCGGCCTCCTGGAAGGCGAAGTCCGACGAATCCACGTCGTGGTACGACCCGTCGTAGAGCACCACGCGCATGTCCACCACCGGATAGCCCGCGTAGGGACCGCTGGTCATCGCCTTGACCACGCCCTTTTCGACCGACGGGATGAAGTTGGCCGGGATGCGCCCGCCGACGACTTCGTTGACGAACTCGAAGCCCTCGCCCGGCTTCAGGTGTTCCAGGCGCAGGCACACGTGCGCGTATTGGCCGCGGCCGCCGCTTTGCTTCACATGCTTGTACTGCCCCTCGATGTTCTGCGTCGCCGTCTCGCGGTACGCGACCTCGGGACGCCCCACCTTCGCCGCCACGTTGAATTCGCGCTTCAGGCGGTCCACGATGATCTCCAAATGGAGCTCGCCCATGCCCGAGATGATCGTCTCGCTCGTCTCCTGGTCGAATCCCACCGTGAACGTCGGATCCTCGTCCGCCAGCTTGTAGAGCGCGGCGGAGAGCTTCTCGTTGTCCGCCGTCGAATCGGGCGCGATCGAGATCGACACCACCGGCGCCGGGAACTCGATCGACATCAGCTGGATCGGGTGGTCCTCGGAGCAGATCGTGTCGCCCGTGCGCGTGTTCGCCAGGCCCACCACCGCCACGATGTCGCCCGTCTGGGCCGTGTCCAGGTTCTCCGAATGGTTCGCGTGCATGCGCAGGATGCGCCCGATGCGCTGGCTCTTGTCCAGCGTGCTGTTCAGCACGTTCTGGCCCGAGGCCAGCGTGCCCGAGTAGATGCGGATGTAGGTCAGCTTGCCGGCATGCTTGTCGGCCACGATCTTGAAGGCCAGCGCGCTGAACGGCGATTCGTCCGTCGGCTCGCGCGTCACGGGTTCCTCGCCCTCCTCCACCACCGCGGAGATGATCGGGGGGATCTCGTTCGGCGCCGGCAACAGGTTCACCACGCCGTCGAGCAGGTGCTGCACGCCCTTGTTCTTGAACGCCGCGCCGCAATAGACCGGCACGATCTGGCGCGAAATCGCCGCCTTCCGCAGGATGCTCCAGATCTCGTCTTCCGACAGGTCGCCCTCCGCGAAGAACTTCTCCATCAGCGCGTCGTCCTGCTCGGCGCACTTCTCCACCAGGTTCGCCCGCCACTTCTTCGCCTTTTCCAGCTTTTCCGCCGGAATCTCGGCCACCCGGAAGTCCGTGCTGTCGGGATCGTCGAAATAGATCGCCTTCATGGCCACCAGGTCGATGATTCCCTGGAACGTCTCGGCCTTGCCGATCGGCACCACCACCGGAACCGCGTTGCAGCCCAGTTCGTTCTGGATCTCCTCCAGCACGCCGAAGAAGTCCGCGCCCGTGCGGTCCATCTTGTTCACGAACGCGAGCTTGGGCACTTCGTACTTTTCGGACTGCAGCCACACCTTTTCGGACTGGGGTTGCACGCCGCCCACCGCGCAGAACAGCGCCACGGCGCCGTCCAGCACCCGCAGGGAGCGCTCCACCTCGATGGTGAAATCCACGTGACCGGGAGTGTCGATGATCTGGATGTCGTGGTCTTTCCAGACGCAGGTGGTCACGGCCGAGGTGATGGTGATGCCGCGTTCCTGCTCGTCGGGCATCCAGTCCATGACCGCCTCGCCGTCGTGGACCTCCC
>DMJA01000218.1 GCA_003451935.1 Verrucomicrobiota bacterium
CCGCCAGCAGGATCGCCAACGGCCCGGCCAGCCAGCCCCAGCTCGGGGCGCGGACGGATGTCTTGCGGTTGCGGACGGTTGAAGGCATGGGCGGGGGGATGAAATCCGAATCGTTCATGTTCTGGCCTCCTCGGGCGTCCGCGTGGGCGCGGCGCCGCTGTGAAACAGTATGCCACCCGCCCCCGGCGGCGTCATGCAAAATGCAACCGAAAGCGCCGATTATTCCCCCCGCAGTGGATATCGGGCCCGCGCCACGTAGTTCAGACCCTCTTTCCCCGAGATGCTCTCAAACAAGATCAATTCCGTCACCGGCTGCCCGGGTGCGGTCCAATTGCGATGGGTTTCCACGACCCCATTGAATCTGGACACATTTTTCAGCCATCCCATCCGCCCCAGCGTCACATGCGGAGTAAATTCCCGCACCTCCGGTTCCCGCCCCCTCTCCCGCAATCCGGCATTCACGCATTCATGCAATCTCCCCAATCCCCCCGGCTCGACACCCAGCCATATCACCTTAGGATGCCGCGCCCCGCCGAACAGCCCAAGCCCCCCGATCTTCATCGTGAACGCCTGGGCCCCCGCCGCCGCCTTCGCCAGCGCTTGTTCCAAATCCGGGATCCGCTCCTCCGGCGTCTCCCCGAAAAACTCCACCGTCAGATGCATGTTTTCCAACCGCACCCAGCGGATCCGCTCTCCGTCCAATTCCCGCCGCAGGTCCGCCACCAGCGCCCGCAACTCCTCCGTCGCCGCCACCTCCACCCCCGCAAACAACCGCCTCGGCTTCATGCCCGGACTCTTCCAAATCCGCGCCTCTGTTTCAATTCCGGATCCGCCGGGCTTGACTTGCCCGCGCTGGATTTGATAGGACAGGCGGCCTTATGGGACAGCAATTGAGAAAAATCGTGAAGCGCAAGGCCCGCGCCCGCCGCAAAAAACGGCTGAAGCAGGGCGCCGCGCTCGCCAAGAAGGCCAAGGCCTAGTCCGCGGACTTGGCCACGTCCGTTTCGTCGGACAGCCGCATGGACCCGTCGGCGCCATCCTGGCGCGGCGGGTTTTTGCGTGGAGGAAGGACAGGACAGCGGAACGAGGCGCAAGCATGATCGTGTTTCTGGATGGCATATTAGATGAAAAGGAACCCACCCGCGTGGTGGTGAACGTGAACGGCGTCGGCTACGAGGCGGCCATTCCGCTGAGCAGCTACGACCGCCTGCCCGCCGCCGGACAGCGATTGCGCCTCCTCACCGTCCCCGTTGTCCGCGAAGACGCGCATCTGCTCTTCGGGTTCATGTCCGGCGAAGAACGCGGCCTGTTCCTTCTGCTGACCTCCGTCAACGGCATCGGCCCCAAGCTGGGCCTCGCCGTCCTCTCCGGCCTCTCCGCGCGCGACCTCAAGGCCGCCGTCGCCCAAGGCGACGTCAAGCGGCTCAGCGGCATCTCCGGCGTAGGCAAGAAGACCGCCGAACGCATCATCCTGGAAATGCGCGACAAGCTCGGCAAGGGCGACCTGATGGAAGCCCTCGCCGGCGGCGACGTGCCGGGCCCGAAGCAAGCCAAGCTCCGCGACGCCCTGCTGGCGCTGATCTCCCTCGGGCACAAGCAGGCCGATGCCCAGCGCATGGTCAAAGACATCGCCCCGCAAATCACTCCGGAAACCCCTCTTGAAGATATTCTCCGCAAGGTCCTTTCGGGCCGGAAATAGGAGGAGACCATGATGGAAATCGCCGTGCTGAGCGCCGCCTTCGCGATGGGCGCCGCCATCCCCGACCGCTACGCCTGCGCCAATTTCTCCCCGCCGCTGGAGTGGGGCGAAGTGCCCCCCAACACCCAAAGCATCGCCATCCTCTGCGATGATCCCGACGCCCCCGCCGGCGACTGGGTCCATTGGGTCCTCTTCAATCTCGCGCCCGAAACCCGCTCCCTCCCCGAAAACGCTGCCCGCAACGCCAAATTGCCCGGCGGCGCCGTCCAAGGCTTGAACGACTATGGCCGCGGCGGCTACGACGGCCCCTGCCCTCCCCCCGGCCGCGCCCATCACTACCACTTCAAGGTCTTCGCTCTCGATGCGCGCCTCGCCCTCGATTCCTCCGCGCGCAAGCAAGACCTCCTCCGTGCCATGAAAGGCCACATCCTCGCCCAAGGCGCCCTCATCGGCACCTACGCGCGGCGGAAACCCTGACCCCTTCCGCCCGGCTCCCTATCTCAACGTGGACCAGCTCGGCCCATCCTTCTCCTTGTAGCGCCCGATCACGCCGTGGTCGCCCGTTCCCCGATACCATGTGATGCTGGCCGCCGGTGCCTTGTTGCTTAGCGCCTTCTTCTTGTCCGGCCTCGGCCCCTGGCTCCAAACCGCCCACGACATCGGACAGCCCTCCGAATCATCCGCCTTCCCCGACGCCGATTGGCACGACGGAAAATCGCTCGGCACCCAGACCGCATAGCGTTCGTCCTGCATCGATCCGTTCATCCAGTACGGCTCCGGCGCTGCATATTTGTACGTGTTTCCGGAGTGGAACGGATCCTCCAGCAGCGTCGAGGTCTTTGTCCGCGTGTTCTTCGGCAGATATTCCCCATCCGCCAGCTCCTGCGGCAGTTGCAAGACCTGCTCCGCGTCCATGGCCATGCACGAAACCGTCACTGGAGGATAATGCCCGTGGTCCGTCCGGTACGCCTCCAGCGCCACCTCCACCGTGCGCAGGTCCGCCACCACCCGCGCCACGCGGCTTCGCTCGATCGACGCCGCCACGGCCGGCCCCAGCAGCGCAGCCAGCAAGGCCATCACCACCACCACCACCACCAGCTCGATCAATGTGAATCCACGCTTCAATCGATCTTCCTCAGCCGATAGGTCCGATTCGTCGATGCCCCGTCGTCTTCGATCACGATCACCTTCTTCGGCGTGAGGTCCACCGCACCCCAGGTTTCCAGTCCGTCGTCCGACGCCTCCAGTACATAGCCCTCGTAGTCCGATGAAAAGCTCACCGCCACCCCCCCCGATGCGCTCTTGCCAACGTTCAGCACGGGCCCGATCTCCTGCACGAACAGCTCGTAGCCATTCGTGTTGCTGTTCTCCTGGTTCAGGATGCCCGTCGCCGAAAACCATGTCGAGGTGGACGGCGGCTCGCCCAAGTCCGCCAGCGGCATCCGCAAGGACAGGCTCCGCCCGTTGTCATCCGTCACCGCGCAAACCCGATCCGCCCAGTTGGTCTTGCCCCAGCCATTCGTGTTCGTCAGCCGGATGCCGTCCAGCCGCACGCGCATCCCCTGCCAATGCTCGCCGCCCGTCGCGCGCGTCGCATCGAAGATTTGGCTGCCATCGGCGTTCACCAGCTCGGAGAGTTTCAACGCCTCCGCCTGCGGCAACCCCACGTTCGCTTTCACCAGCCGAATGTCGAAGTCGTTCGCCGACGTGATCCGGTGCGCCTCGTTGATGTTCCGCTTGCCGTTGTAGAACAGCGCCTTCCGCGCCGTCACCTCGATCAGGTCGCCCTTGCGGAACGCCCGCCCGTTCGTGTCGATCATCAGGCGGTTCATTTCGTTCGTCCACTCCGTGTCGTAGTCGTTTCCGGCCGGGATCCACGGTCCCATCGCGTTGTAGTTCTGCGCCATCCACAGCGCCGTCCCGCCCCGGTCTCCCGCATCCACCGCCTGGAAAAACACCTGGTATTGGCCACCCACCAGATTCGAGGCCGTGGCCCCGGGATTGTAGGTCGGATCCAGCATCTCCTCCGGATCGTTCACCATCACGCCGCGGATCGTGAACGGAAAGCTCTCCACCCACGCGCTCGTCCCCGTCGAGGTCACCGCCTGCAGCTCCACATGCGTCACCACCGCCGTTTGCGCGGAGGCCGCCGCACAGCAACCCAAACCCAAGATCATCGTCGCCAGCAGGTTCTTCATGTTCAATCCTCGTGTCCCGTCGTCGTGATCGTCAGTTTCCCGTGCTTCACCCCGCGCACGGCCGCCAGCCGGTCCGCGAGTTCCCGCACCTTGTCCGCCGGGCCGCGCACCACCAGCACTTCCAGGCAATCATGGTGGCTCAGATGCACGTGCATCACCGACACGATCATCCCCTCCGCGCCGTGCTGGAGGTCCGTCAGCTTCGCCTGCAGGTTGCGGGCGTGGTGGTCATAGACCAGCGTGATCGTCCCCGCGATCTCCTGCTTCCCTCGCCTCGACCGGTGCTCGACCACCTCCGCCCGGACCAGATCCGCCACCAGCGCCGAACGGCTCGCCGCCCCCTTCTCCGCCACCAACTGGTCCAGCGCCGCCGCCAGCCCGTTCGGCAGCGACAGGCTCAAGCGCGTGGCCCCGGCCGCCGGATCGTTATTACTTTTCTTCATGGAAGTATTACTCGCAGAAAATCCGCCCCCGCGCAAGGGCGATTCCTGCTTTTCAACCGTTTTCCCCTCAAAAATGTTGCCATTCCGCCGCCGGCGAGTAGAGTGTGCCCCTGTCGCCCGCATGGCGGGCCGATGCCGAAAGCTTAAAAAAACAGACAGGAGAAATCATATGTTCCAGATTGAATCCATCCGCGCCCGCGAAATCCTCGATTCCCGCGGCAACCCCACCCTCGAAGCCGACGTCCGGCTCGTCGGAGGCGCCCTGGGCCGCGCCGCCGTCCCCTCCGGCGCCTCGACCGGCGCCAACGAGGCCCTCGAGCTGCGCGACGGCGACGCCAAGCGCTACCTCGGCAAGGGCACCCTCAAGGCCGTCAAGAACGTCAACGGCCCCATCGCCAAGGCCCTCGCCGGCATGGATGCCCGCGACCAGAAGGCGATCGACGACGCCATGCTCAAGCTCGATGGCACCGAAACCAAGTCCAAGCTCGGCGCCAACGCCATGCTTGGCGTCTCCATGGCCGTGGCCCGCGCCGCCGCCAACGCCCTCGAAATCCCCCTCTACCGCCACCTCGGCGGCCTCAACGCCCATTGCCTGCCCATCCCCATGATGAACGTCATCAACGGCGGCGCCCACTCCGACGCCCCCATCGATGTGCAGGAGTTCATGATCGTTCCCCGCGGCGCCAAGTCCTTTGCCGAAGGCCTCCGCATGGGCGCCGAAGTCTTCCACGCCCTCAAGAAGATCCTCAAGAGCCAGAAGCTCTCCACCGCCGTCGGCGACGAAGGCGGATTCGCCCCCAAGCTCGCCAGCAACACCGCCGCCCTCGAAGCCCTCGTCGACGCCATCTCCGCCGCCGGCTACAAGCCCGGCAAGGACGTCTTCATCGCCCTCGATGTCGCCGCCAGCGAGTTCTTCGACGCCAAGACGAAGAAATACACCCTCCACAAGAGCGACAACTCCGTGAAGTCCGCCGCCGACATGGTCGCCATGTACGACGGCTGGTGCAAGAAGTTCCCCATCGTCTCCATCGAAGACGGCTGCGCCGAAGGCGACTGGGACGGCTGGAAACTCCTCACCGACAAGCTCGGCGGCAAGATCCAGCTCGTCGGCGACGATCTGTTTGTCACCAACGTCAAGTTCCTCCAGAAGGGCATCGACCTCGGCGTCGCGAATTCGATCCTCATCAAGGTCAACCAGATCGGCACCGTCTCCGAGACCCTCGCCGCCATCGACCTCGCCAAGCGCCACGGCTACACCAACGTGATCAGCCACCGCTCCGGCGAGACCGAGGACGCCTTCATCGCCGACCTCGCCGTCGCCGTCAACGCCGGCCAGATCAAGACCGGCTCCCTCAGCCGCACCGACCGCATCTGCAAGTACAACCAGCTCCTCCGCATCGAAGAGGAACTCGGCTCCGCCGCCACCTACGGTTGATCGGTTAGTTGCAACCCCCTCCCCCGCCCGCTTCCGCGCGGCGGGGGATTTTTTGTTTTCCGTGCCCGAAAGGTAGGGACGGCTCTCCGAGCCGTCCGGGCTGTTTCGCCCGTATCCCGTCGGACGCCGACGGCGCGCCCCCCCTTCGGCATCGGCATTGACCCGCCCCCTCCAAACGCCTATTTTGAAGACATTCAGGGACCTGTTGACTGCCCCGCATCAATGGATTCAATGAATACATACCGTTAGCAAGAAGAGGAAATAATATGCCAACGATAATTGATCAACGACAGCATACTTACAACCCCATACGGCTGACCTCCGAGGCGAAGTTCGAAGAAGTTGTTTTTAAGCTATCCGACCAGATATTCGGGCAGGCCAGCATATATATTCCGGTCAAGCGCCGTATTGGTCGGGAGAATCTAATTACAATTCCAGATGGCTATGTTGTCGACATGGCAGACCCTGGTCTTCCAAAGCTCTACGTCGTGGAAAATGAAATCGTAAGCCACGATCCATTTAAACACATCGGCATCCAGATGCTAAAGTTTGTAACGAGCTTCGACGACATTCAACTGAAGGTGCGCAATTTCATCATGGAGTACATAACATCGCACAAGCGCCTTCTTGCCCGTCTGGAATATTCCTGCAAGAAGTCAGACAGTCGTAACATCGATGAATATCTCGATCGTGCCGTTTATGGTGATTTCCATGGTATTGTTGTGATCGACGAGGCACACAAGGAATTGCACCGAGTACTTCAGAAAATAAATGCCGACATCTCGGTGCTTGAGCTTAAGACGTTTGAGTCGGAAAGCGGTGCTCGGGTCTATGTTTACGACACACTTTACGACGATGACGAAGAGGTTGAGACAAATACGAAGAAAAAGAAGTCAGCCTCTGTTTCATCGGCTGATATTGCTCGTAGACGCTCGCGCCGTCTGCAGTGCGACACCATAATTGTTCCTGCGCAGCCTGACGGATTTAAACGGGTATTTATTGGTGAGAACCAATGGTGGGCAATCCGAATTGGTCCCGCCATGAAAGATCGAATCAAGTATATTGCGGCTTACCAGGTAGCTCCCATCGGCGCCGTCACACACTTTGCAGAAATTGCCGATATCAAACCCTATAAGGACACCGGAAAATACGTGGTTATTTTCAAGCAGCCCGCGGTTGCAGTTGAACCAATCAAGCCCCGTGATACGCGCTTCAGTCCCCAGGGTCCGATATACGTGCAGAAGGACCGATTACTGAATGCAAAGACACTTGAAGACGCATTGAAATAATTGGCTGACAATTGTGCCCTCTGCAGTACAAGGGCACAGTGGTTTCCGGACGGAAAGGGGTCGTCTAGAATTCATAATCGCGCCACGATTTTCCGCATGAGTAGCGAGCTGGAAGAGGCTATTCAATCCGGCTTCTCCAATTTCCCCCTTCTGGATTCCGACTCCTGAATCCTGGATACCCGCTCCATTTTTCCGGCGCTTGCGTTCCTTTCGCGCCCTTTGCGTTCTTGGCGAGAGCCTGGGCTGTCAGGCTTTTGGAAACCGGCAGCTCACCCGCACGCCGCCCTGAGGCCCGGGCTCAACCGTCAATTCGCCGCCGAAGACTTCGGCGCGGTGGCGCATGATGCGCAATCCGTTGCCGCCTTCGCGGTCGTCCTTGCGGTCCTTCGCAAACCCCCGGCCGTTGTCCTCGACGGTCAGCTCCCCGC
>DMJA01000094.1 GCA_003451935.1 Verrucomicrobiota bacterium
AAAAACCACGGCGAAATTGCGCTCGGTCAGGCCCAGCGCCGCGCGCGCGGAAGTCCGATCCACTTTGGCCTTTTGCGCTTCGAAAAGATCCCAGTCCACATTAAACGGCGAGGCATACAGTTTCTGGGCCGGAACGCCAAGCCGGCGCAAATGGCTCTCGGCGTTTTTACCAACAACGGCAAAGGCGCTCACCTGCGAGTAAATGCCCTGAAGAACAATATCCCGCAACACATTTAGAAGCCACGAACGTGAATGGGACACATCGGTGAAGTCGCCGCGCATGATCACGCGCCGCCCTAGCAGCCGGGCCACCAACACGGTCTGCCATTCGAAGAATCCGCAATAGCCATGGATCAATACCCCATCAACATCGCGCAGCAACCGGTAGAGCCTGCGCCATCCGAAGCGGCAGGCCCAAAACCGGCCCGTGGCAGCCGTCCGGCTCTCGAAACAATGGGCGTATCCCTCCAGCATCGGAACGTCCCACGCCACGTTTTGGCCGAAGCCAGAGTCTGCCCCCCCCCGCACGCTGTGGTCGCTGAAGTAATGCACCGTGAGGGCCAGCCGCCCGTCCGCGGCCAACGCCCGCCACACGGGAACCTGATATTGGATGGGATGCGTGGCGAAAACACGTAGACGCACCGGACGCGCTGTGCCGGCTGGATCTATTGAGTCTTGCATAGGTGGGTTGCGGTGATGGTTCGGGCNNCCCGCCCCGCAAACGGTCACTCACTAACGCAAAATTCAATAACGACAAGGCGGCTGGAGGATTCCGTGCCATTTCAACGGCTTTCCGCAACAGGTTTTGGCGCGGCCCACGACTTTCGGGTCAACCCCATCTCGATTGCCACTTGAACCGCATAGGCTGTGAACCGGCTGGTCGCATAGGCCAAACTGGTCGCAGTTCCCAACACGGTTGCTCCAATGGCCAGCACCCCCGTCCAGATCGCCTGGAGCAGCAACCAAAGCCAGCCGCTGCGGCGGGCCATGATGAACGTGGAGAGCAAATTGCATAAACAATAAAGCAGGCCGGTCAAGGCCACCACGATCAACGTCCAATATCCGGAGGCGAATTCCGCGCCATAGAGCCGCATGATCCAAGGGGCGCATAGCCCGACGGCCAAGGCCACCAAGGCACCGGCACCCGAAACGATCCGGAGCAAAATCCCCAAAAGACGATCCTCCGCGCCGCCCGACGCCGAACCGCCGCTCGCGAAGATGGGCAACAAAGGCTGGACCAGGCAATTGGCGCCAAACGCCACGATGGTGAACCACGAATTCGCCGCATTGAAGATTCCCATCTGGCTGTAGCCATTCTCGCTGCGGGCCAGCAAGGTGCCCACATACCACATGCCCGCCGTGGGCAGAAGCCCGGCCAAGAACATCGGAAAACTGGTGTCCAGCAACAAACGGCGAGCTACCCTCCCCACCGACACGCGGGGAATCCGGACGTCGGTGCTGCGATAGACCAGGAACCGCGAGAGGAGGCATGCGACCAACACCCCGACGGCGGCGCCAACCAAGGCGCCGTTAACCCCATGCCATCGGGCTCCTAGCGTCGCCCCGCAAAGGCTTACCACTACGTTGACCGCCCGGATCAGCGCCACGCCGCGAAAGCGCTCGAGGCCGGTCAACACGCCGACCTGTACACCATTCCAGGCGTTGAGGCACAGTAGCGCCACCCCGATGCGGATGGCCGTGGTCAAAGCGGAATCGCCGAGGTAGCGGATCGCCAAGCCCCGGGCGGCAAACCAAAGGACCAGCGCGACGAGACCCGATGTCGCCAGCACCGAATAGGTGGACAACCGGATCACGGCCCACATCTCTTCCGGCGCCTGTCGGCGCAGGTTCGCCACGTGTTTCGCCGTACCCATGCCCAGCCCGAATCCCGCCAACGCGCCAAACATCCCGACCGTGTTGTACACCAACCCCAGCTTGCCAAAATCGCCGACGCCCAAAATGCGGGCCAGCACGATGCTCTGCAGCAAAGTCAATGCACCGGAGAACACCCCCCCGCCGGTTGACCAGAACGCCCCCCGGGCGAGGCGCGGCCCCATGCCCGATCTTCCCCGGAACTGGCGCATGCGGTGGAATATCTTGCCGACCGCGCTCAATTCGCCCGCTTCCTTCATGTCGGTGACCACACAATCTGCTGCCCGTTGCCTAGGCCGTAGCGCTGGAAATTGGCTGAAGGCGGCCAAAGCGTGGGCGCCCGGGAGAAGAAAGCGGCCCACAGGCTGAAGGTGGACTTGGCCGTGCCCACAATCAGCGCGCTTCGCGACAGCATCAGCAAATCCTGAAGGGCCGGCGCCGCGGGCATGATTTCTACGTTCGGCAAGCGCCGGAAGTCGGCCAGCTCCGCGGGCGGCGCATCGCTGAAAATCCGGACTGGAACGTCCGCTCCCAGACGGCGCCGAGCTTCGCCGATCGCATTGGCGTACCAGGTGAGGGATACCTCATAGTCGCCGGTCCGCGCGAACCGCTCGCCCGGCGCGACCCGGAAATCGCCCCGCCGGATGTGCACGCCTATCGCCCCGCCCGTGAGCCGGCCCACCTTGTCCCGAATGTCGGATCGCGCCAACTCCATCAATCGACGCCACAAGAATTCGCGATGGTCGTGAAGTCCGTCAAACCCCTGCCCCATTCCCCGAAAGACAACCAATGATCCGAGCCGCGGAGAATTCCCCGCCGCGGATTCCTCCACGCGCGGCGATAGCCACAACCGAGCCAACCGCGCAGGTCCTGTCAAATATCCGGCATGGGTGAACTGACCCAAATAGTAGCGTTTGTCCCGCTCGCCCCGTAGCCACGGGCCCACCCGCAAAGGTTGAAACCATTGGGGTGCCAAGAGAACCGCGTTGAACTGGCGGGAGAACACCTCCGCCCGCGCCCACGGGAAAAGCATGTTGCCCAAACCGGTGCGCCCCACGCTGGCATAGGCATGGATTCTTGGCTGACTGGGC
Organism: Verrucomicrobiota bacterium; assembly: GCA_003451935.1. GTDB lineage: Bacteria > Verrucomicrobiota > Kiritimatiellia > CAIQIC01 > Lenti-01 > Lenti-01. The sequence continues at coordinate 2,964 of DMJA01000094.1, forward strand.
ACGAATGCTCCAAGGTTCTTTGCGGAAATCAGGCCTTATCGCTTTACGGCTTCAACAATCCCGCAACCAAGCCGGCACCCGAAATTGGCGTGAATGGCTTCGGCATCCGCCAGCGACACATTTTCATGCAGGTTGCCAGCGTCATCCACAAACGAGAAGTGCCCTATTTCGTACAAGTCCTTGAACATGCCCAGCAGATAGGGCACAGCAAACACCCGTTGCGCATTGAATTCGACGCGCTGTGGGCCGATGGGCACGGAAAGGTAGAGCACGCCCCCCGGCTGGAGAATCCGATGGAGATTGGCAAATCCGGCGAGATGCCCGTCATGCCGCACCGGGTCGCCATATCGCCCCAAACCAAAGTGCTCCAAGGCATGCAGACAGGACAGGGAATCGCAGTAGTCCACCAACCCGCCCGGCAACTCGCCCGTCAAATCGGCCTGCTTGAACACGATGCCCGGCGTCTTGCTGGCCAGCGCCCGGATGTCCAACACCTCGATCTCCCGGAAGGATGCAATGTGCGCCACGAGCCCATCCACGCGTGAACCCACATCCACGTGGCGCACCGGATTGCGCGCGCGCACCCGGCGCGCAACGAGCAAATCCTGATGGAAGTAGGCTCCGGAGGCAACGCCGCTTTGAGTAAAGCGGTCGAGCAAACAAGGGTACATGCGGCCGGGAGGAAAGGTCGAATCGCCACGCGTTTGCCGACGATACTCCCGCCAATCGCGACGGAAGGCCGGCCACCCCCGCAGGAAGCGCAGGGTTGTAAGCGGATTAACCCCCAAAAGACATGACGCTTTGTAGAAACCACGGATCATCGTCTTCACCCTTTCAACTGCGAGAGAACCGCGCGATTTAAAAAGATCCGGTTGCAGCCAATGTCCTTCATCAGTTCTAATCCTTTGGCCTCCACCAGCGCGGTGATGGCGTCATCGGACTCACCTTTCTCGATGCAGAGGCAGGCCGTATGGCCCAAGACCTCGACGGCACCTTGCAGCACAAAGTAGTCAAAGCCTTCGGTGTCGATCGACAGCAACCCCACCGGTTGGCTCTTCCCGGCCTCCCGCCAGATGAGATCCAAGGGCAGGATCGGCACATATTCGCCGCCCGCCGCCGGCAATTCCGCACTGAATCCGGACTCCACCGATGAGCGCGCCCGCCGGAAAAGGGCCACACCCGGCTCCCGCGCGCACCCCACCGGAAGGATCATATCCCGGGGCCGGAACCGGCGGTAAAGCGCCAGCATTTCGCGGTTGGGTTCGACCACGATGCCGCGAAATCCTTTCCGGTACAGGAGGTAGGTGTTGGAGATGCGGGTCGGCTGGTTCGCCCCCACGTCGATGTAGATCGCCTTGTCCGGACTGACGCCTGCCAGCCAATCGCCAATCAGGAGATCCTCGCCATGCTGCGAGTAGGTATTCTTTGGCGGTCGCCAGGCATCCCACGCCGCCAACGCGAAACGGCGCAGGCGCACCAGGATGGGAAGTCGCCGGCCCATGGCATGGAGCAAGTCATTCAACATGCGTGCGTCCTGTCCATCGAGCTTATTTGCCGGTTGGCGTCAGGGACGGCGGAACGGCTTGGGCATAGGCACCGTAATGCTTTTGGTAGTGATAATAGGGGCCGTAGCTGTGGTAGGTGAACTTGGAGTGCTCCACGTCGTTCATGACCACGGCGAGGTTGGCCATGCCGGCGGCTTGGAACCGCTGGATGGTGTGGCGCACCGCGCGCTTGCGGCTGGTGGCGGGACGCGCCATGACCAGCACGCAATCGGACAGATGGGCCAATGAGAGGGCGTCGCTGACGATTCCCAGAGGCGGAACATCCAAGACGATCCGGTCGAAGTGGGCCCGGGCCCAGGCCAGCAGGGCCGCGACCTTCGCCCCCCCCACCAGCTCCGCCGGCCGCGACCGACCCACCACCCGCGAAGAAATGACGCTGAGATTCCGGCATTCGGAGGCATAGACGATCTCTTCGGGCTTCATCTGGTCGCTGTCGAGGTATTCCAGCAAGCCGCAAACCGCTTCGGGCCGCGGAAAAATGTTGCCCACGCGCGGGCGGCGCAAATCGAAGTCGATCAGCAGGGTTTTCTGCCCATTGAGGGCGCAGGCCGTCGCCAAGTTGCAGCTGGTGGTGGTCTTGCCCTCCTCGGGGAGCGAGCTGGCCACCAGGACAATCTGGCTGTGGTCGCGATACAGCGGCGAATCCAGCACGGACCGCAGGCCGGCAAAGGCCTCGGCCAGTTCGCCGAACTGATGCGTAAGGGACGTGGTGGCGATTTCCTTGCGTTTTCGCGTCTTGACATGCGGCAGGACCGCCAGGATCTTGACGCCGGTTCCGATTTCGATGTCGTCGATGCCGCCCACGCGGTCTTCAAGAATTTCGGTCAGGATCGCCAATCCGAATCCAACCGCCAGTCCGAGAAGCAGCGCCATGAGGAGAACCCGCGCCGGGCGCGGAAAGATTTGCCGGGCCGGGGCCACTTCAGACGCCAATTTGACGGTGGCGGTGTTTTCATCCGCCGAGAGGCGCGCCTCCTGGATGCGGGTCAAAAGGCCCAGATAGGAGGCGTCCGCGGCGCTCCGGGTCCGGTTCAGGGCCGTGATTCTCATTTCCCCTTCGAGGATGTCGCGGTCGAGCTTGGACGCCGTCTCCAGCAATTCCTCGTTCTTCTTTTGCAGGCTGCCGGCCTGCTCCTGATAGAGGGCCAGATTGGCCGCGGCCGTGTTCTTGGCCCGATTCAAGGCTTGATTGGCTTGTTCCTTGTAGAGGGCCACGGCCTTGTCCTGCGCCTCCACCGCCGGATGTTCCGGCGTGTAGCGGGAAAGCAGGGCATCCCGTTCCGTCATGGCCTGGCGCCAGCGGTCCAGGGACGCGGCGACATCGGCGGCCCCGGGAATCTCGGCGGGCAGTTTCCCCTCGCTCAGGGCGTCGAGCATTTTCTGCTCCATGGACGCCTTGGCTTCGACCTCCGACAGGGATTCGTTGAAATGCAGCAGCGATTCTTCGATCGTCTTTCGCCGACCGGCCAGCACATCCATCTGGAGCGTCTGGCGGGCGTCGAACAATTCCTGGTCCGCCTTTTCCAGTTCCTGCCTCTGGGCCAGGGCCTGGGCTTCGAGCCACGCGACGGCGGCATTCGAACCCGAACGGTTCTCGGCGCGCGCCGCGGCCTCGGCGCCGGCCGCATAGGCGGCGCAGGCCCGCATGGCGAATTCCGGATCCGGATCCGTGAAGGTCACCGAAACCAGGCGCGTTCGCTTGATGATGGCAAAGCGGCCCCGGTTCGCCAAGCGGGCGGTCAATTCCTCTTCCGGCGCCGGATCGTCGGGATAGAGTTCCCGGTAGGAGGCCACCACGAAGGGCAGGATCGACGGGCTGTTGAATTTCTGGATTTGGGTGTTCAGGATTTCCTCGGCATCGCCATAGCCCCGGTCTTCAATCATCGCGTCCTGCTTGTTCACGATGCGCGGGCGGCGCGTGCTCAGCTCGATCCGGGCTTCGGCCTGGTAGATTTCGGTGGCGCGGGACAGATAGAATGCGGCCGCCCCGCCGGCAAACAGGATGGCCAGCAGCAGAATCACCCAATGGTTGCGCGCGATCTGCAGCAGGCGCATCGGATTGAGCGATTGGAGCGGACCGGAATCCATCGGCATCCCGCCGGAGTAGGGATCGCCGCCGCCATAGTAGATCGGCGCCCCGGGCGGTTGTCCGGAAGCCGGCGGCAGATTCGACGGGGGGAAGTTCGGTTGGGTCATGGGCGTTTCCTTTTAGGGGTTCCAAAATGTTTTTGGCGTTGGTGCGATCGGCCGCTGTAGGTTCGTTGACCGGGGTCGACGCCCCCGGCTACAGAGAAGGATCGGTTGTAGCCGGTCGCGGTGAGGCCGGCGGTTTATCGAAGATTCACACGGGTATAGCGGCGGGTTGGGCCAACCCGCCCTACCTTTTTCGATCCATGGGTAGGGCGGGCTCGCCGAGCCCGCCGCGGGTTGAGGCACCCCATCGTGGATGCGCCTGCGCACAAGCCTGCGGCACGGCCGCCAACACCGCCAACCACGTGTACAGGATGGCCGGGCTGCGGAACGGGATGTCCACTGCGCTAGCCGCCACGGTCAGGGCGATCCCGCAACCGCCCAGCGTCCACAGGGCGCCGCGGTGCACGCCGGGCCGGAACCAATCGGACAACATCACGCCCACCGCTCCCAGAATCAAACTGATGCCGACCACGCCGAATTCGGCAAGGAACTGCAGGAAGTCCACATGGACATTGGCCCCGCCGCCGGACTTTTCGAGGCTCTTCCAATATTTTCCGGGCACGTGTTCGGCCACCCGGTATTTATATCCCCACCCCCCCAATCCAAACCAAGGCTGCTCCCGCCAACTGCGCAGGGCGGCGCGCGCCCAGAGCGGCCGATGAGACAACTCCAAATCGATGCGCTCCCATGTCGTGGGTTGGTCCATTCCCGGCGGCAAGGGCTGGCGGGAAAACTCTTTTCGCACGCCCTTCTCTCCGAATCCCACGATCAGGAAACCCAAACTGGCCACGCCCGCCAAGGTCAGCGCGGCCAGATTGAGCCGCCTGGCCGGCGACAGGATGCGCCAGCCCCGCGCCCAGCCATAGACCAGCGTGAAAAGGGCCAGCCCGCCGGCCAGAATGATTCCGGTGCGGCTGAAGCCGAGAACGGCGCCCGCAAGGCAGAGCAACAGCGCCGCGGCCAACACCGCAACCCGGCCGGGGTGCGGCAAGTGCTGGGGAATCCTCCCCGTTTGAATGTCGCGGGTCTCCAACAACTCCGCCAGCAGAAGTCCGGCGGCCAGGGCCCCGGTCAGCACGAAAAACGGCCCGGCATGGTTGCAGTAGGCGAACGAGGCGAAAAAGTGCCCGCCCAACGGCTGCGTCCAATAGATGGATCCGGTTCCCGAGGCCATCTGGATGATTCCGAAAATGGCCAACAACCCCGCGTTGCAGGCCAAGAAGCGCAATAGGCGGCGCGTTTCACGGAGGGACAAGATCCTGCCCCGGAATGCCAGCGCCACCACCCAGGCTGGAAAGAACCATGCCAGCATTTGCAGGGCATCCTGCCGCGCAAAAGCCGATGGCCAGCCGGGCCAGCGCGGGAGGGTGTACATCCACTTTTGATAGCCCACGTCGAAATACAATTCCCGGCCCGCGTTCGCCCACTGGATGGCCAACAGGCCCAGGAACGCCACACCCAAATAGAACACCGGATCGCGCGCCAAGGCGCGCGGGACATATCGAAACAATCCCGCCAAAAGAACCGC
>DMJA01000269.1 GCA_003451935.1 Verrucomicrobiota bacterium
CCTCGGTGGAGCCGCGCTTGGTGAAGCCGACGGGGTTGCCGTCCGCGTCCAGGTCGCAATGCACCTCGGGCAGGGCGAAATCGAGCGCGCCGTTCTGGAAGCGAAGCGCGCGGATTTTCTTGGCGAGCTTGCGCAGGTTGCGGAGGGCCTGGCGGATCTCCTCGGACCCGCCGTCGAGGTGGCCGGCCTCGAAGAATTCCTGCACCTTTTCGTAGGACAGGCAGGCCCGGGAGCGGATGATGGAACGGAAGGTCTTCGACTCCAGCGCGCGGCCATGCTCGTCGAACACGATTTCGACGGTGTGGGTCAGGTGGTCCTCGTTGGGCTGCAGGCTGCAGACGCGCACGGTGAGGTCCTGCGGCAGCATGCGGATGACGCGGTCCACCAGATAGGTGCTGTTGCCGCGCCGAAGGGCCTCGCGGTCGATTTCGGAACCGGGCTCGACATAGGCGGCCACGTCGGCGATGTGCACGCCGAGTTTCCAGCGGCCCCCGGGCAGGGGCTCGATGGAGACCGCGTCGTCATAGTCGTGGGCGGTGGCCGGATCGATGGTCATGATGAGCTGGCCGCGAAGATCCACGCGTCCGCGAGGGTCGGCCCCGTGCTTGGCCAGGGCGGCATGGGCGCGGGTCGCGGCCTTCTTCACTTCTTCGGGGAACGCGGCGGAAAGGCCGCGGTCGAGCAGCAGGGCGGGAATGTCGTTGGCGACGCTGTCCGGATCGCCGAGGTCCTCCGCGAACGTCGCGGTGACGGGACGGCCTTCGGACGGTTCGTCCTCGACGATGCGGGCGACGACCAGATGGCCCAGGTGGTTCTCGATCTTGGCGAGGGAGTCGGTCAGCTTGATGTTGGTGCGCAGGAGGGGATCGCGGGGCACGACATAGGCATGGTGGGGCGTGGCCTGCAGGATGCCGACCACCCATTGGCGCTTGCGCTCCACAATGCGCACGAGCCGGACCGCCTTCGTGTCGGGCCGCGCGCCCAGCATGCGCGCGAAGGCCTCGCGGCGGATGGGCACCGCTTGGATTTTGTCGCCGTTCATGGCGGCGCCGGCGGAGGCCGGGTCCACCCACATGGGCGGCTGCTTCGGCCCAACGGGAACGAGCCAGCAGGAGCCGTTGGGCCGGACGCAGAACGTGCCGGAAATATGCCCGGTGGAGGCGGGGGGCAGGCCNNGCGCCCGCCGCTCAGGGCGGCGGCCTGCCCCTGGTTCTGGAGGTCGCGGAGCGCTTGGCGAAGGAAACCGCGCTGTCCGGGATCCAGCTGGAGGCTCTTGGCCAGATCGCGTTCCGGGAGGGGGGTGTACTTGGGGGAGGAGAAAAGCGCGGCCACGCGGCGCGCAAGGTCATTCGTGTTCATCATTGGTCCGCATCATGCGGCAAGAGGCCGGGCGCTGGCCAGAACAATCGCACCTACAACAGGAGCCAAGCGACCTCGTCCGTGGCGAGATCGAGCAAGGCAACGGAGGGCGGGCCCAGGCGCGAACGCGCAGCGGAGCCGGGATTCAGCAGGCGGGTGGAGCCCACGTGTTCGTCGGCGGGGGCGTGGGTATGGCCGGTGAATACATAATCGAACGTTCCCGAGGCCAGCGCCTGGCCGAGGGGGTGCGGACGATCGCCGTGCATCGCCAAGCACGTCTTGCCGGCCAGGACGAATGCCGGCGCATGCGCGCGCACGATTTTGGGGGGTTGGGGCGAAAAGCCGGCCTCCTCGCCCGGTCTCCGGTCGCAGTTGCCGATGGCGATGTGCGCCTCGATGCCGTGTTCGAGGCAGGTGGCCGAAATCAGATCGACGACGTCTTCGCCGACATCCCCGCAATGGACGAGGTGTTGCGCGCCGTTTTGGACGAGGGCATCCAGGGCCTTCCGCGTTTCGCGCAGATGGTTGTGGGTATCGGATAGGATGCCGACCTTCATGGGGCCACTTTCCCCCCGCCGCCGGGCTCGGGCAATCCCAAAATCGGGAAAATCGGAAAAACGGTTTTGGCTTGTTCCGGGACTTCCGTCCCGCCATAGTGCCGCCCCGGACGATGCCATGGACCGCGCCGCCTTTTTCAACACCCTCGCCTGCGGGGAAAACCCGCTGGCCTTCAAGCCGGAGCACGAGCCCCGGATCGAGCGCCTGCGCCGGCGCCTGGGCGACCTGCGCGGGAAACGCGTGTTCGAACCGGGCTGCGGCGGAGGGCCGCTGACGGCCCGGCTGGCCGAGTGGGTGGGGGATGGGGGGCGCGTCCTCGCCCTCGATGCCTGCGCCGGCATGGTGGCGCGGTGCGAGAAGGCGGTGTCGGACCACGCCCACGTGCAGGCGATCCACGGCAAGGCCGAGGACATGGAGATCGAAAACGGCGCGTGGGATTTGATCTTGTGTTTCCGGCTCTATCCGCATCTGGAGGATGCCGGCGCGTTCCTGCGCCGCTGTCCGGCCTGGCTCGCGCCCGGCGGCGAACTGGTGATTGCCAACCTCGAGGGCAGCGCGGAACTCAATGCGATTCATGCCGGCCTCGCCGGCGTTCGCCAGGACCGGATGCCCGCGGGCGAGGACCTGCGCAGGCGCTTGTCGGCCGCGGGCTGGCATGTGGCCGAAACCATCGACGAGCCGGAGGAATTCTTTCTCCGCGCGCGGCGGGGCTGACCTTTTCCACGCCATGGAAAACATATTTCCACACCCTGGAAAAATGGCGGCCGGCGCCACGCCGTGGCAGATTGGCGTGCGGGCGGCACGGGCGAACCTGGTGCCGGGGCTGGTGCTGCAGGTGGCGGCGGTCCTTTTCGTCGTGGCCTACTACCGCTCGGCCTCCTTCCACGGCCTGCTGCAGCATGTCGCGGACTGGCAGGACCGGCATGGAATCGTTTTCACGATGCTGATGCGCGTGGTGTTCAACGGGATCGTGCCGGCGGTGTTCTGCGCGGGGATTCCCGGCCTGCGGATGCGGCGTCCGTGGGCGGCCCTGCTGTTCGGCATGGCGTGGTGGGGATTCATGGGCGCGAACACGCATCTGTTTTATACCTTCCAGGCGTGGTGGTGGGGCGCCGACGCCCGGGTATCGACGGTGTTGCTGAAGACGGCGACGGACATGCTGGTCTATTCGCCCTTCTATGCCTCGCCCATCGTGGCGGTGGCGCACCTGTGGCAGGACCAGAACTACTCGTGGCATGCCACGCGGCTGCAGCTCGGGCCGGGCTGGTATCGCCGCATCGTGCTGCCGAACCAGGTGCCCGGCTGGACGTTCTGGACGCCGGGCGTGATGATCCTCTACAGCCTGCCCACGGACCTGCAGATGCCCATGTCGGCCTTGCTGGGGTGCTTCTGGGCGCTGATGTGCCTGCAGATCGCGCTGCGCACGCCGGCCTCCGGCCGCTAGGCGCGGACGGGGGTGTGGACGCGCGAGCCGTCGGCGATGCGGGCGGGCTTGTCGGTGGGATTGCGCAGATGGACGGAGCCTTCGATGCGCACGTTTGCGCCAAAATGGATGTCGCCGTCGATCTGCAGCGAGTCGCACTGGAGAAGGGAGGGCGCGCCCTGGGCGAAGCGCGGTTCGAAATCGGCGATGTTCTTGTAGTAGCGGGGATCGAGGGAGATGTCGGGGGGCGGGGTGAAGCGCAGGGGATGGAGGGCGACCTGGTGCTCCTCGCCGAGGGTGTAGAGGTCGGAGCGGATGGCGAGCAGATCGTTGGTGGTCTTGACCGGCGCGAATCGAAAACGGGGCACGACGAGGGCCTCGGCGCGGTCGAAGCCGGCGATGGCCGAACCCATGGCGGCCTCGAGCTGGACCACGGCGGGGGAGTCGGGCCGGGTTGGATCGACCGTCTTGCGGTTGACGATGAGGGGAAGGGGCGGGAGGCCGTGGCTGGCCCGAAGCATGTCGCGGAGCGCCTCGAGGTCGAGCCAGAGGTTGTTGGTGTTGAAGAGGCGGTATTTAGAAATGTCCTGAAAATCGGCGGTCTCGCCGGGCGGGCATTGGGCGGATTCGCGCAGGAGCAAGCGCCCCGTCTGGCGGTCGCGGGCGAGGTGTCCGCCCTTGCGGTCGCACTCGGTGCGCGCGGTGACTTCCATCAGGAAGGGAATGCGGTGGGTGGCCACGTGGGCAAGGATTCCCATGTGAAGAATCGCCCCGAGGTTGTCGGCGTTGGAGACAAAGGCGTGGCGGAAGCCCCGCTCGAGCAGGGTGTCGAGCAGGCCCGTGGTCTGGAGGGCATGGTAGATATCGGCATGGCCGGGCGGGCACCATTCCAAGGCGGGATTTTCGGGCCAGCGCACGGGAGCGCGGGTGGCGAGATCGAGCTTGGGCACGCGGTGCTGGCAGAACGAAAGGGGCAGGCCCTCCCCGTTGCCGAAGCCGGGATGTCCCTGGGCGATGGCCTCGAGCGAGTCGGCTTCGGTGGAGAAGCTGTTCATGAAAAGCAGCGGAAGGGGGGCGTGGCAGCGGCGGCGCAGGAATTCCACCTGGCGGACGATGATGTCGAGGAAACTCAGGCCGTTCTTGGCGACGATGAGCGACTTGGCGCGCTCCAGGCCCATGCTGGTGCCGAGGCCGCCGTTCAGCTTGATGAGGACGGTTCGCGCGATGGCGGTTTCGCCGGCGGGGTCGAGTTCATCCAGATTCTCCAGCCGGGCGAGATCGCCGATCGGCGCCAGGGAGGACCCGGGGATGACGCCGAGGTCGCCTTCATTCCAGCGCCGCAGGTTCTGCAGGAAGGCGTCGATGACGAGCGGGGGTGCGCCATCGGCGGCCATGCGGTCGCGGATGTCGGCTTCGATCGGGCGGGGATTCATGCGGTGGCGCGGCCCGGAGCTATTCGGCAGGGAGATGGGCCTCGATGGCGCTGCGGAGTCCGGCAATCCGTTGATCGCGCTCGGCGTTGAGGGTCTGCTGGACCCGGAAGACCTCGGCCCCCCATTGCCGGCGGGGCAAGACCAGCAGCGGATCCACGGGCAAGAAGGCGGCGACGCCGGGATGCAGCTCGGTCAGCCCATAGGTGGCGGTGCCCCCGTCGAACTTGACGGAAACCTTGTCTCCATCCACGCTGGTGACCTCGGCGTTTTCCCGCAGGACCTGGCCATCGGGCCCCGGCAGGACCGGGAAGACGATCTGGCGGCCCTGGATGCCCTGTCCTGGATCGACATCGGTGAGGATCGGCGTGGCGGGAAGGCCGTTCTTGGCGGCTTCCACGCGTTTTTTCATGTCATTTCGGAGCAGCGAAACCCGTTCGGACTCGCTGCTTTCGAGCAGGCGCCTGGAGGTTTTCTCCAGCAACTGCGAAAGGGATTCGGTTTCCTCGATGGCCGCGAGGGCGGATTGGACGAGGTCGGCGGTCCGGGGAACCTTCATGGCGGCCTTCTCGTCTTTCAGCCGGGCGATTTCGGCTTCCTTCTCCATCGAATCGGCCTGGGCCCGCTGGAGGAATCCAGCCAGGGGTTTCATCTCGTCCACCTGCTTTTGCAGGGCCTGCGCGCGGACCCCCCAAAACAGGGAAAGGGCGGACAGCGCTACGATGGCCAGCAAGGTGGCGGCGGAAAGGACGATCTTGCGGATGCGGTGGGAACGGGGCAGTTCCGGGATCTGCAGCGGGTTGCCGCATTCGGGGCACTTGACGATGAATCCCGCGCCGCCTTCGTCCACTTCGAGGTTGTGGCCGCATTCGGGGCAATCGAAATTGATCAGAGCCATGGCTGCCTTCCTTCCCAGGGAAAACCCTGCAAATGCAATATAGGGGGGGGCGGAAGGGGCCGCAAGCAAATTGGGCGGCGCGGTCGCGGGTGCCGGCGGAAAATCCGTTGCGTGGCGGGGGGCGGGCAGGGTATCCTGCGCGCATCATGAAGAAACGCAAGGCCATCGAGGAGCGGAAGACGAGCGAAACGAAGATCCGCGTGGAGCTGGATGTGGACGGAAGAGGCCGGTACGCGGTGGACACCGGCCTGCCGTTCTTCAACCACATGTTGGAACTGTTCGCGAAACATTCGCTGTTCGATCTCCAGCTGAAGGCAACGGGGGACCTGGCCGTGGACCACCACCACACGGTGGAGGATGTGGGCCTTGCGCTGGGCGATGCGCTGAACCAGGCGCTGGGCGACCGCAAGGGCATCGAACGCTATGGCTACAGCCTGATGCCGATGGACGAGACCCTGTCGCGCGTGGCGCTGGACCTCGGCGGGCGGCCGTACCTCGTGCTGGAAATGGCGAACCGGAAGAAGAAAATCCTCGATTTCGAGCTGTCGCTGCTGGGGGAATTCCTGCGGGCCTTCGCGACGCAGGCCCGGATGAACCTGCACATCCACCAGATCTATGGAACCGATGCGCACCACGCCTGGGAATCGGTGTTCAAGGGGATGGCGCGGGCGATGAAGACCGCGTGCCGCCGCGATCCGCGCGTGAAGGGCGTGCCCTCGAGCAAGGGAATCCTTTGATCCGCCGCCGGCGGGACCTGCCGCCGCGGAAGGGAAGGGAATGGCCAGCATGATCGGCGTGATCGACTATGGAATGGGCAACCTCGGCAGCGTGGCCAACGCGCTGGCGTTCCTTGGAAACCCGGCGCGCATCTTGAAAAGCCCCGGGGAAATGGCGGATTGCCGGTCGCTGATCCTGCCGGGGGTGGGGGCGTTCGGCGACGGCATGGCGAACCTGCGGCAGGCGGGCTATGTGGAGCCCCTTCGGGATTGGATGGCCGCAGACCGTCCCTTGCTGGGCATTTGCCTGGGCCTGCAGATGCTATGCGAATCCAGCGAGGAATCGCCCGGCGTGGCCGGGTTGGGCGTGGTGGCGGCGCCGGTGGTGAAGTTCGCCCCGTCGCCGGAGTTCAAGGTGCCGCAAATCGGCTGGAACCGGGTGCGCGCGGTTCCGGGACGCGAATGCCCGCTGTTTCGCGGCGTTCCGGACGGAACCTATTTCTATTTTGTGCATTCCTACTATCTGCCCGGCGCGGCAGGCTGGGATGCGGGACTCACCATCCACGGCGTCGAATACGCCTCGGCCGTGTGGCGCGGGCGGACGGCCGCCGTGCAGTTCCATCCGGAAAAAAGC
>DMJA01000083.1 GCA_003451935.1 Verrucomicrobiota bacterium
CTCCAGGGGAGCCAGATAGATGGCCAGGAAGCGGTGCTCCGGAAAGGTGATCTCCATCTCGCGGCTGGCCATCCGCGCCCATTCCTTTTCATCCAGACGCAGGAGGCCCTCCCATTCGATCTCGCCGAGATAGCGCTTCATCGGCTGGCCCGCCGACGCCTCCTCCTCCATCCCCAGCAGGCGGCAGGCCCCGCGGTTGGCATAGACAATGCGCCCCTCCGCATCCAGCACCAGGATCCCCTCCCGCAGCGCGTGAAAAATCGTTTCCAGAAGCCCCCGCTCCGAGGCCAAGCGGAGAAATTGCGCCTGGACGCTCCCCGGATCGAGCTTGTCCAGCCGTTCGATCAACTTGTTCCAGAATGCCGATTTCATGTCTGCCGGCGGTCCCGCCGCATCCCGTACTTTCCACGATGCGCCCGGCCGCCGCAAACAAAATAATTCGCGCCCCTTTTGTTCGGTTTTTTGTTTATTCCCCACTTGACGCGTCGTCTATCCCGTGAGAACAGTACGGCATGGTGCGCGTGGCGACGGACGCCGCGCCGGCCGTCCAGCGACAACACGACAAGCAGGTGCACGCATGAACGAAGACGAGGAATATTCCCCCTTTGGCGGATTCAGCAGTGGATGCGACATCCACGGCGAAGACTATCTGCGCGAATGCACCATGTGCGGCATCGAGTTCTGCTCCGCCTGTTTCCCCAATTCCACCCTCTGCTCCGATTGCGCCGCCCAAGGCGACCTCGGCGAGGAGGAGGACGATGAACCGACGCCGGAGGAAAAGGAACTCCTCCTGCTCGAAGGGTTCAACGACGACGAACCCGATGAAGAGGCGGAGAAAACCCCGTTGTTTGTCCCGCCGCCCGCGAAAGCCGTGCCACCGCCCAAGGCGCCACCGCCGGCCGTGAAAGCCAAGGCCCAGGCCAAAGCCAAGGTCGAAAAGGCGGCCAAGGCCGCGCCGAAAAAGGCCAAGCGGCCCGCCCAGCCTAAAGCCAAGGCAAAAGCCAAAGCCAAGAAACCGGCCAAGGCCTCGCCCAAGAAGGTCCCGGTCAAGGCCAAGAAGGTCCAGGCGAAAGCCAAGGCCAAGAAAAAGCGCTAGGCCCGGGCCTCGCCACCTCCGGCCGCCGCGCCCTTGACGCCCTTGACCTATAACCTCTGGACCATCGGGTGCCAGATGAACGAGGCCGACGCCCTGCGGGCCGCCGCGCTCCTTGAATCCACGGGCTTTCGCCCCGTTCCCCACGCCCGCGACGCCGGCCTCCTGCTCCTGAACACCTGCGTCGTGCGCCAGCAGGCCGAAGACAAAATCCATTCGCGGCTCCGCTATGTCGCCGAGCTGAAGCAACACAACCCCGGACTCGTTGTCGCGCTGATGGGCTGTCTCGTCGGCAAGAATCCGCGCGAATTGGACGGCCTCCGCGAACAGTTCCCGTTCGTCGATCTCTTCCTCCCCCCTTCCAATCTCGACCCGTTGCGCGGCTTTCTGAAGGCGCGCGGATATCCCGCACCCGCTGAACCCGGCGACGACATTTTGCCGCCGCCCCTGCCCGATTCCATGACGGGCCGCTCCGTCGTCGCGCACCTGCCTGTCGTGCTCGGCTGTTCCCACGCCTGCACCTATTGCGTCATCCCCTACCGCCGCGGCGGCGAACGCTCGCGGCCCTCCGCCGAAATCCTCGCCGAAGCCGCCACCCTCGCCACGCGTGGCATCCGCGAGATCATCCTCCTCGGCCAGATCGTCGACCGCTACGGCCTCGACCTCCCAGGCGAAATCCACCTGCCCGAGCTTCTGCGCGGCGTCGCCGCCGTCCCCGGCATCGCCCGCGTCCGCTTCCTCACCAGCCATCCGCGTTGGATCACCGGCGAACTGATCGCCGCCGTCGCCTCCACCCCCGGCCTCTGCCCCTACTTCGAAATCCCCGTGCAGGCCGGCTCCGACGCCGTTCTCGCCGCCATGCGCCGCGGCTACACCGCCGGCGAGTATGAAACCCTCGTCGCCCAGGTGCGCGCCGCGATTCCGCGCGTGGGAATCTCCACCGACATGATCGTGGGCTTTCCCGGCGAAACCGCCGCGCAGTTCGAGGACAGCATGGCCCTCATGCGCCGCGTCAATCCCGACATGATCCGCATCGCCAAATACTCCCCACGGCCCCTCACCTATTCCGCGCGACACCTCCCCGACGACGTTCCCGACGCCGAAAAAGAACGCCGCCGCGTCGCCATGGAAGCCCAGCTCCGCGCGATGCTCACCGTAAAGAACGCCCCCCTCCTCGGCCAAACCGTGGAAATCCTCGTCGAGACCATCGAAAAGACCGGCCGCCGCCACGGCCGCACCCCCGACTACAAGCCCGTGTTCGTCGATGGCTCCGCCGCCGCGCCCGGCGATCTCATCCGCGCCCGCATCACCTGGGCCGGCCCCTTCAGCCTCATCGCCGAAACTCAATGAAGTGGAGAATCCAGCTTCGCCGGTTTTGGTCGGCCTATTTTGACAGCCACTGGATTCCGCTACTGGTGTTTGCCGGCGCAGGAACGGCCTTCGTCTGCGCCGCCGGCTCGGCGTTCGTCTGGCGCGCGATGGCCCTTCCCGCCGCCCTCCTGTTTTTCGCAATGGCGTTGTCGTTCCTGGGCATCCTGGCCGCCGGCCTAACGAATTTCATCCGCCGGCGCTGGACCCAGGGCCTCGCCAATCTGCTGGCGCTGCTGGGGAGCGGCGTGGCCGGTTGTTTTGTCCTCGGATCTCTGATGCTCGCGTCGATGCTCGGCCCCAGCGAGGACGGATTCGCCGAGAATCTTTCGATCCCCGCCGATCTCGCCGTGGCGGAACCGCAAGACGAACCCGAACCCCGCCCCGGGGCGGCGGAAGATGCCTTCCAACGCGCTCTGTTGGATTCTCTGGCCGTGCCCGGCGGCGACGATGCGACCCTCCACGCCGACGTTTCGGCGCTGGAAACGCTCGGCCTCCACGCTCCCGGAATCCTGGCCCGCCATCTGGCCAGCAGCCCCGCCTGGCGCGTGTTCACCGAACATGGCAACCGCTACGCCACGCGCCGCTGGATGATCGGTCCGCAATGGCAATTCACCCTCCATGGCTATTATACGCGCCATAGCCTGGACACGTGGAACAACGCCGGCCTTCCCGATTTCCAAACCCGCCTCACCCTCGGACTTTCAGGCAAGCCCTGGGCCGGGAATCTCGGCCAATCGACCCGGCTGAAAAACGGCGAATCCGTCCCGCTCCGGTTGTCGGAAGGCAACGGAATGCCACAAAGCCATTGCGTCATTTCGGCCGCCTCCCTCGTGGTGGAAATCTTTGAACAATCGCCGGCGAAGGAGCGGCGCCTGACCCAGGCCGCGCTATCCCATCTCCAAAGCGAACTGGCCCCCTTGGTCGCGCAACCCTCGGGGGAAACCCTCCGTTCGCTTTTGCCGCCCGGCAGCATCCGGCGGGGCCCCCCCTCGTTCGATTTGCACCATTCGTTCCAGCCCGGCATCTACAATTCGGCCCTTTGGCTCAATCCCGGCGAACCGGGCATGGTCTATTTGAAAGCCTTCGAGGTCACGAAGGGGACGCCGCTTTCGAGGGAACGGCTCAAGGAAAAATCGAACGAATGGGTCGGCTGGTCGGACGATCCCGAAGAGCAGTTCTTTTCCAACACCCACTTCACGATCTATGAAGGCGACTGGGGCAAGCCCTACGCCGCCCGCTTCGAAGTCTGGTTCGTGCCCGATTCCGGAGCGCCGGAGCGCAAGCTGCTCGAGAAGGCCTTCAAGATCGAAGGCTGGCAGCGATGAGCAGCGGCGGCACCCCTCTCTAAAATCGGCTGTCCTTTGCGGCTTTTCGTGGTACTTTCCCGCCCATGAATCGGTGGTTCCATTTTGCCGGCGCATGCTGCGCCTTGCTTCTCACCCAGGAGTTCGCCATGGCCCAGGATCCCGTGGATGTCTTGAAAGCCGCCAACCAGGGCGTGCGCCGCCTCTTGCTCGACAACGGCATGACCGTTTTGCTGAAGGAGGACCGCAGCGCGCCGATGGCGGCGATCCAATTCTGGGTGGGCGCGGGCTCGGCCCATGAAGGCGCGCAGCTCGGCGGCGGCCTCTCGCATTATCTCGAGCACATGATCTTCAAGGGTACCCCGACGCGCGGCCCGGCGCAGATTTCGCAGGAGATCGCCGACGCGGGCGGGGAGATCAACGCCTACACCTCCAACGACCGCACCGTCTTCCATGCCACGCTGCCGGCCGCGCGCTGGCTCGTCGGCCTCGACGTCCTGTCCGACGCCGTTTTCCATCCCGCCTTTCCCGAGGACGAGTGGGCGCGCGAGCGCGAAGTCATCCTGCGCGAATACGACATGGGCGAAGACGACCCCGGCCGCGTCATGGGCCGCCTGACGTGGGAAACCGCGTTCCGCGTCCATCCGTACCGCGTCCCCATCATTGGCTGGCGCGATATCCTCGTCACCATGGACCGCGACGACCTCGTGGCCTATCACCGCCGCCATTATTCGCCCGACAACATGATTCTGTCCGTGGCCGGCGACATCCCCGTGGACGACATGGAGGCGGCGATCCGCGAACGGCTGGAGAAGATTCCACGCACGCCGCGGGAGACCGTCGTCATTCCGGCGGAGCCCCCGCAGCTCGCCGAGCGCAGCGGCCGCAAGATCGGGCCCTACGAGGTGACCCGCATCGCGTGGGTGTTCCACTCCACCGATCTGGCCGACGCCGACACGCCCGCGCTGGACGTGCTGGCCTCCGCCACCGGTTCCGGCCGCTCGTCGCTGCTGGTCAAGCGCCTGCGCGAAGAGCGCCAGATCGTCCTCGACGTGGACGCCTGGAGCTACACGCCCAAGGAGCCCGGCTTGTTCGGCATCAGCGCCGAATGCGAGCCGGAAAAGGAAACCGAGGTCGTTGCCGCGCTCCGCGCGGAAATCGCCCGCTGGCAAACCGAGCCGTTCGACCCGGTCCAGATCGAGCGGGCGCGCCGCGAAGTGCTCGTGGGCGCCATCCAGGAACTGTCCGCCATGGATGGCCAGGCCGGCGCGATGGCCTCCGGCGAATTCTACGCGGGCGATCCGCGCCATACCGAGGTCTATCTGGAGCAGGTGCGGCAGGTCACGCCCGAGGACCTGGTCCGCGTCGCCCGCAAATATCTGCGCACTGAAAACGGTTCCTGGGCCATCCTCGCGCCCGAGGGCGAAGAAAAGCCGGCACCGGAACGCGGCGAGGCCGCCAACCTGCACATCCAATCGCACACCTTTTCCAACGGCCTGCGCCTCCTCGTCCGCGAGGATCCGCGCCTGCCGATGGCCTACATCTCCGCCGTGCTGGGCGGCGGATTGCTGGCCGAAGCCGAAGGACAGGCGGGCATCGGCCAATTGACCGCCGACCTGCTGACGCGCGGCACCTCGCGCCACAGCGCCGCCGACCTGGCCGCCCTGCTCGAAAACCGCGCCATCTCGCTCGCCAGCTTCTCCGGACGCAACAGCTATGGGCTTTCGGCGGCAGGCCTCTCCGAAGACCTCCCGCTCATGCTGGAAACCGTCGCCGAATGCCTGCTCGATTCGCAGTTCCCGGCCGACGAGTTCGACAAGCAGCGCGCGCTCCAACTCGCGGCCATCCGGCGCGCGCTGGAACTGCCCATGACGCACGCCCAGCAGATGGTCCGCGACGCTTTCTTCCCGGGGCACCCCTATCGCTTTTCCACGCTGGGCGAGCCCGGCAGCGTCGCCGCGCTCGGCCGCGGCGATCTCCAGGCCCATCACCGCAAGCT
>DMJA01000101.1 GCA_003451935.1 Verrucomicrobiota bacterium
ATGTACAGCTCCCCGGCCTCCGCACGGGCATCACGCTGGAAGGCCGCCATGACCATGTCGAAAAGCTCGTCCTGTTCGGCGAAGACCGCACCCCGCGCGAGAAGCCGCTACCCAAGCCGCCGACCCTTGGCGAGGTCTTCAAACTGGCCCGCAAACGCGACCCGCAGCTGGAAGCACTCGCCCTCGATTTCATCACCCGCCAAGTGCCCGCCGAAAAGGGCTTTTCGTTGGAATCCCAGATCGCCCGGCGCATCTCCGGCCGCATGTCGGGCTACTCACACCCCGTCATGACCATCACCGGTTCTGGAAATCAAGGCATCTTCATCGGCTTGCCCTACCGCCATCTCTATGCTGAACAAGGCAACGCCATCTTGCCCGCCGTGGTTTTCTCCCTGCTGGCGCAGGTCTATCTCAGCGCCCGGAAAAACCGCCTGTCCGCCGATTGCGGATTGGCCACCAAGGCCGCGCCGGCGCTCGCCGCCGGCCTCGCCTTCGCGCGAGGCGCGGAGCCCGCCGAAATCCGCCGCCTTTTCCGCGACATTCCCGCCCGCCTCGCCGGGATGACATGCGAAGGCGCCGAACCCGCCTGCGGCCGCAAAGCCAGGCGCGCCTTTCAAGCCGTCCGGTTTTCCCCTCGCGGGGCTTGAATATTTCACGGCGCCCCGCTGATCAACGGGCCGTTTCAGCAGCATCGCGAACGCGCCGAGGGCGGCGAGCCCCATCAGGTGGTTGCAGTAGAATTCCCACGATGTCGCAGGCCCCTCCCCCCCACCATGGCCTCGACCCCCGTCTCGCGGTGCAGCCGCTCGCTGTCCGCGATGGCGCCTAGGCCTCTCGGCTGACTTTTTGCGCGCCGACGATTCCGCTGTATATTTGCAACAGAAGTCAAACATCAGAGGAGCGCACCATGAGCCTGACCATCGGCCGTCTCATTGCCTATAGCATGATCTCGATTCTTCTCGCCCCCCTCGGGGTCTTCGCGCACTGCGACACCGAAGCCGGCCCGCTCATCCCCGAAGCCCGGGCCGCCCTCGAAGCCGGCGATCCCATCCCGGTCCTGAAATGGGTCGGGCCCGCCGCCGAGCCCGAAATCCGAGCAGCCTTCGCACAAGCCGTCGCCGAACGTGCCCAAGGCCTCGAAGCCCGGGAAGCCGCCGACCAGAAATTCCTCGAAACCCTCGTCCGGATCCACCGCGAAGGCGAAGGCGCCACCTATGCCGGCCGCAAGGATGAGCCCGTCGCCCCCATCGTCGCCCTGGCCGACCAGGCCCTTGCCGCCGGCAGCGCCGACGAGATGATCGGCAAGATGTCCGCGCATCTCGAGCACGCCGTCCGCGAGAAATTCGACCGCGCGCTTGAAACCCGCCGTCATCAGGACGAAAGCATCGAGGCCGGACGGGCCTATGTCGCCGCGTATGTCACCTACATGCACTACGTCGAAGCCGTCCATGACGCCTTGATGGCCGCCGGCGGCCACGGCCACGGAGAAGCCGCCGAAACGGACGAAGGCCACGACGAGCCCGCAGAGCCAGCCGAATCCGGCGACCACGGGCATTGAGCCCCAAGCCGCCGCCCGCACCCGCACCCTTTGACGGCCAGGGACGGCTTCAGCCGATTCCGTCGAACAACACGGTCGACAAATAGCGTTCACCTGCGTCGGGCAGGATCACGACGATGGTCTTTCCGGCAAATTCCTCTTCGCGCGCCAAGCGCAAAGCCGCCGCAGTCGCCGCGCCGCAGGAGATGCCGACAAGCAGACCTTCTTCGCGCGCCAACCGGCGACTGGTTTCCACGGCTTCCGCCGCATCCACCAGTTCGACCCGGTCTATCAGCGACAAATCCAAGGTGTCCGGAATGAATCCAGCGCCAATGCCCTGGATCTTGTGCGGACCGGGCTTGAGCTCCTGGCCGGCCAGACGCTGCGAAATCACCGGACTTTCTTTTGGTTCGACCGCGACAGAAACGATCTTCTTTCCCTTGGCGTTCTTGATGAAGCGCGAAATGCCGGTGATGGTTCCCCCGGTTCCGACGCCCGATACCAGCACGTCGATCCCTCCGTCCGTGTCGTTCCAAATTTCCGGCCCGGTGGTTTTCTCGTGAATGGCGGGATTGGCTGGATTTTTGAACTGCTGGGGCAGGAAATACTTTTGCGGATCCGCGGCGGCCATCGCTTCGGCCTTGGCGATGGCGCCTTGCATGCCCTCCGCCCCGGGGGTGAGCACTAGATGGGCCCCGAACGCGGCCAGCACCCGGCGGCGCTCCACGCTCATGGTTTCTGGCATGGTCAAGGTGAGCTTGTATCCGCGCGCGGCCGCGACGAAGGCCAACGCAATGCCCGTGTTCCCGCTGGTGGGCTCGATGATTTCCACCCCGGGTTTCAGGGTGCCCTGCTGTTCGGCAGCCCAGACCATGGCGGCGCCAATGCGGCACTTGACGGAATAGGCCGGATTACGGCCTTCCACTTTGCCCAGCACCACCGCTTTGCCGTCCTCCGTGATCCGGTTCAAGCGAATCAGGGGCGTGTTTCCGATCGATTCCGCGTTGTTTGCATAAATACGTCGCATGACGATTTCCTTCTTTCTCCTAAACCTAGATGCCTCCGCCCTGCTCGAACAGTTCCGCCAGGGCATTCACGACGATGTCTTTCTCGGGGCCGTCGGCTGTCACCGTCAGATTCGATCCGGATTTCGCTCCCAAGCACAAAAGCTCCAGCACAGATCCGGCATTGGCCGCCGGCCGGCCGTCTTTTTGGATCTGCACGGAGGCCTTGCCGCGCTGGACGATCTCCGCGATCCGCGCGGCCACCCGCAGATGCAGGCCGTGATCGAATCGAACGGTTACGTTTTCAGTCCTCATGACCCCGGACTTTCCTGTGGTTATGAAGCCGCCTGTCTCAGGGCTTGATCGATGTCGGCCTGGATGTCTTCCACGTCTTCCAGCCCGACGGACAAACGGATATAATCGTCCGTAACGCCGGTCTCGGCCTGCTCGGCGGGGGTCAATTGCGCATGCGTGGTCGAAGCCGGATGGATCACCAGGCTTTTCGCGTCGCCGATGTTCGCCAGATGAGAGAGTAGCTTCACGCTGTTGATGAACTTCTTGCCGGCTTCCTTTCCGCCCTGGATGCCAAACCCCACCAGCCCACCGAAGCCTTTCTTGAGCGACTTCGAGGCGTTCGGGAAGCTCGGGTCGCCTTCCAGGCCGGGATAGGCCACCCAGCTCACGAGCGGATGCTTTTTCAGCCAGCGGGCGACGGCCAGCGCGTTCTCCGAATGGCGCTTCTGCCGCAGCGGCAGCGTTTCGAGGCCCAGCAGGAACTCGTGCGCGTTGAACGGGCTCAGCGCCGCCCCCACATCCCGCAGCAGCGTGACCCGCGCCTTCAGGATGTAGGCCACGTTGCCCATTCCCGGCACGTTGCTCAACGCATCCCAGTATTTCAGCCCGTGGTAGCTCGGATCCGGCTCCGTGAACTCCGGAAACTTGCCGTTGTTCCATTGGAACTTGCCCGAATCCACGATCACGCCGCCCACGGAGGTGCCGTGGCCGCCGATGTATTTCGTGGCCGAAGCCACGATGATGTCCGCGCCATGGTCGAACGGCCGGATCAACCCCACGCCCACCGTGTTGTCCACCACCAGCGGGATGCCGTTCTCGTGCGCGATCTTCGCGATCGCCTCGAAGTCCGGCACGTCGAGCTTGGGATTGCCGATGGTCTCGATATACACCGCGCGAGTCTTCGCGTTGATCGCCTTCCGGAACGCTTCCGGATCGCGGGAGTTGACAAACCGGACCGTGCGCCCCAGCTTCGGGAACGTGTAGTGGAAGAGCGCGTAGGTTCCGCCATAGAGGTTGTTGCCGGCCACGATCTCGTCGCCCAACCGGGTGATGTTCAGCAGCGCAAAGGTGATCGCCGCCGCCCCGGAGGCCAGCGCCAGCGCGCCCGTGCCGCCTTCGAGGGCCGTGACGCGCTGTTCGAACACGTCGGTGGTCGGGTTCATGATGCGCGTGTAGATGTTGCCGAATTCCTTCAACGCGAAGAGATTCGCCGCGTGGTCCGTGTCCTTGAACACGTACGAGGTCGTCTGATAGATCGGCACGGCCCGCGAACCCGTCGCCGGGTCGGGCTTCTGGCCAGCATGCAATGACAAGGTGTGAATTCCGGGTGTGCTCATGATTTCTTCTCCTGTTCGCCCTGTGGACGGTTCGCGTTCCAATCTTAATGTCCGTTTTAATTTCGATAATCTAGTATCACTATCGATTAACTAGACTATCGTACGAGACCGCGAATCTGTCAACAGATCTTTTGAGATATTTTGCCCCGCCGCGCCGCTAAATGACGTAGTCCGGCGATTGATTGTGCTTGTCGCACCGCTCGCGAAGTTCCGTTAGACTGAATTTCTCCAGATATCGGACGATGGCCTGCTCCATCTGCACCCAGATTTCGCACTCGACGCGCTCCACGCCGCGTTCGGAATTTTTGATTTTCAATGCCGCCACCAGTTTGCTTGGGCCGTCCAGTGCAAACACGATGTCCTTTAGATTGATGGCGTGACTGGGGCGCGCCAACTGATATCCCCCCTGGGCCCCTCGCGCCGCCCGAACCAGCCCAGAAGAGGTTAAAGCGTTCAGGACCTGCCAAAGGTATTTTTCCGAGGTGGATTCCCGATGGGCGAGCTCGCGCAAGGTCAGCGTTTCCGCGCTCGCCAAGCCAGCCAGCTCCAGCATGACCCGCACCCCAAGATGGCACTTTGTCGAAAGACGCATACTCAAGTTCTCAATGGCGATAATCTAGTTATGTAATCGAGCCACTAGTATATACAAAACGTCTCGATGTTCAACAGGCAACTTCAGCGCCCTTCCATGGACAACTGCTCTGGCGTCAGGCCGGCCAGCGATTCGACTACCACCGTTGCGCCTGCCAAGCGCAAGATGGCGGCAGGCAGGTTCGTCGCAACGGCCATAACGGGAATCCCCGCGCCCCGCGCGGACTCGATGCCATCGGCCGTGTCTTCGATCGCCACGCAGTCGCCCGGCGCGATTCCACGCCCGGGGAACATTTCCGCGAGGCGCTTCACGCACAAGCGGTAGCTGGCCGGATCGGGCTTGCTCTGCGGCACATCCTCCGCCGTCACCTGCACCGAAAAACATCCGGCAATCCCCAGCGCCGCCAGCACGGGTCCGATGTCGCTGCGCAAGGCCCCGCTGCAGAGTCCCACGGGGCCGGTCGACGCGCAGGCCCGGACCAACTCCACCGCGCCGGGCAGGGCCGGCACGCGGCCGGCGGCGGCATGCTTCGCAAACAACACGGCCTTGTGCGCCACGCGCCGGTGGATTTCCTCAAACGACGGCGCAATCCCCGCGCGCTTCAGCAACACCGCGAATGCGCCGCGGTCGTCGAGCCCCATCAGGTGCTCGCGATAGAACTCCCACGGCGTCGCGGGCCCCTTCCCCTCCATGGCTTCGACCATTGTCTCGTGATGT
>DMJA01000138.1 GCA_003451935.1 Verrucomicrobiota bacterium
TTTGCACTCCGGTGATTTACCGGAGAAAACCCACCATTTTGTCATTGCGAAGCGCGCATTCGCGAACTTTGCGCACCCTCGCGTTATTTACGAGTGGTGTAGCGCCGCGGCACAACGTCCTTGACGCATTTTCAAGGAATCCTAAATCCAAAAGCTGCTGGAAAATCAGCAGGGATTTTTTCTCAATTTGTCGCTGGCGAGCCTGTTGAGGCTGATGCCTGATTCAGCTGCTTCGAGAGTTAATTGCCGGTGCAAGTCTGGCGAGACGCGGACCATGAACTTACCGCTGAAGCGTTTGGTGGCAATAGGCTCAGGCGCAACTTCATTGTTGATGCGCATATCCTCAACCACCTCAGCGATCAATTCCCGAATCCCTTGCAGCGCCTGGTCGTGGGTATCTGCCAGCCAGCTGAGGCTTGGAAACTCGGAACACAGGCCGACGTATTCATTATCCTCCGCTGACCAGGTCACGCGATAGGTGTAATAATCATTATCTAGCATTTTCTTCCTCCAATAATCGGTCAATGGCTTTGAGCACTTGTTTAACCTGGTAAGATTTGGCCATTCCTTTATCGTTTTGGATGTTCACCCGCGGGTCGCCTGCCCAGGGTGTTTTGTATACGCGGTGACTGGATCCCTCGTTGCGCGGCGCGCCGAAGTAAAAATCACAAACCTTGCAAAGATCGGCATATCGGATCCCGCGCGGGTTTCTTCGCATGGCAGCAACAAGGGCTTCTTCTTTGGTCACGCGATTATAGTATCATTATTGATACCAGATTGTCAAGAGTGAGGGTGGGTTGAAAACCCATCATCAATCCGTAGGGGCACGACGCCGCGATCTGCCTGCACTGGAACGTTCTTTGTTCCATGTGTGCGTACCCTCGCGTAGCGAGAGGTACGTCGTGCCCCAAATAAGGCGCAGGGTGGTTTGTCGCGGGTTTTGCACTCCGGTGATTTACCGGAGAAAACCCACCATCGGTCAATTGGATGGGGGAGATTGGCGAATTTAAACGGGTTGGTCACTAGCCACCCTCAACGAGGCATAGGCGTAGGGGAGGTTCATGAACCTCCCCTGCTTCACACCCGCGTGCGAGGGGTTCGCAATGGCAATAAATTGCCGGGTTCAAAACCCGAACCCTCCCCACTACTGATGAATAATCACGATTTACGAATCACGAACCTCCAAGGTTCAGCTCCCCGCTCTTCATGTAGTACACCACGTCCATCTGCGGTAGCACGGCCAGGTCGTGGGTGGAGATGACCACGCAGTAGCCGTCGTCGTGCGCCAGGCTGACCAGGATGTCGATGATGTTGCGCCCGTTCTCGTCATCCAGGTTGCCGGTGGGCTCGTCTGCCAGCAGCAGGCGGGTGTCCATCGACATGGCGCGCGCGATGCCCACGCGCTGCTGCTCGCCGCCCGAAAGCTCGTTCGGCCGGTGCACCGCGCGCTCCGACAATCCCACCCGCGCCAGCAGTTCCGCCGCGCGCGCGCGCAGGGCTTTGCCGCGGAGGAAGGCGCCATGCGCGCTGAGGCCCGGCAGGAGAACGTTTTCGAGCACCGTCAGTTCCGGCAGCAGGTGGTAGGCCTGGAACACGAAACCGATCTTCTGCGCGCGGATGGCCGACCGCTCGCGGTCGCCCGCCGCATAGAAATCGCGGCCGCGATAAAGCACCCGGCCCGAGGTCGGGCGGTCCAGCCCGCCCAGCACGTGCAGCAGCGTACTCTTGCCCGCGCCGCTCATCCCCGTGATTGCCAGGGATTCGCCTTCGGCGACGGCCAGCGAGACCCCGCGCAGCACCTCCAGCGTGCGCACGCCCATTTCAAAGGAGCGCCGGACTTCGACGGCTTCGATCAGGCTACTCATAGCGCAGCGCCCCCACCGGATCGAGCCGCGCCGCCTGCCACGCCGGAACCACCGCCGCCAGCGTGCAGATCACCAGCACCGACACCGCCACCAGCGCGACGTCGCCGGGCACGGTGTGCGAGGGCAGTTCCGCCAGATGGTAGAGCTCTTCCGGCAGCAGCTGCATCCCGAAGCGGTCGTTCAGGAGGTGCAACAGGTGGTTCCGGTATTTCAACACCACCAGGCCCGCCGCGATGCCCAGCGTGGTGCCCAGCACGCCTTCGATCCAGCCCTGCCAGAAGAACACCCGCATGATGCCGCCCGAGGAGAAGCCCAGCGAGCGCAACAGGCCGATCTCCCTCGTTTTCTGCACGGTCACCGTGATCAGCGTGTTGGTGATGCCGAAGGCCGCCACGATGGTGATGAAAATCAGCAGGAAGAACATCATGTTTTTCTCGACGCGGAGCGCGGCGAAGAGCTGCTGGTTCTGGTCCATCCAGGTGCTCACGCGCATCCCGGGCCCCAACCGGACCCGCAGTTCGGCCGCCACCTCGTCCGCCGCGTAGGGATCGGCCGTCATCACCTGGATGGCCTCCAGGCCCGACCCGCCGCAGAAATCGCGCGCCTCCCACAACGAAGCGAGCACATAGCCCATGTCGAATTCCCACATCCCCATCTCGAAGATGCCCGCGACCTTCATCTCCGACGGCAGGCGGATTTCGTCCTCGCCGAGGAACGTCGCCGGCGAATAGGCCGT
Source organism: Verrucomicrobiota bacterium (assembly GCA_003451935.1). Taxonomy (GTDB): domain Bacteria; phylum Verrucomicrobiota; class Kiritimatiellia; order CAIQIC01; family Lenti-01; genus Lenti-01. The sequence continues at coordinate 2,602 of DMJA01000138.1, forward strand.
CAGGGTGTCGCCCACCCCGACGCCCAGGCGGGCCGCCAAATCGCTGCCGATCACCACCGCGCCGTCGGCCACCGAGAACTCGCCGTCCACGAGGCTCTGGGGCAGGCGGCTGACGCGCGCCTCGCGGGCCGGATCGATGCCGCGGATGACGGGGGTCTCCACCTGCCCGTTGGGTTTCTGGATGAAAATCAGGCTCTGCAGGAACGGTGCGGCGGCGGTCACGCCCGGCACCGCCTCGATGGCCTCGCACAGGCCCTCCTCTTCGTCCCCCAGCCCGCCGGGCACGGACACCGTGATGTGCGCGTTGAAGTCCAGGATCTTGGTGCGCCACATCTCGTCGAACCCGGTCATCACCGAGAGCACGATGATCAGCACGGCCACGCCCAGCAGCACGCCCATCACGGACAGCACGGTCACCACCGAGAGGAAGGTGCGCTTCGGCTTGAGGTACTTCAGCGCGAGGAACAATGAAAACGGCAGCGTCATTCGGCGGGGGCCCCGGGCGCGTCGGCCGGCTTCGGTTCGCGATGCTTCATCTGCGGGAACAGCATCACGTCGCGGATGCTCTCCTCGCCCGTCAGCACCATGACGAGGCGGTCGATGCCGATGCCCATGCCGCCGGCCGGCGGCATGCCGTGCTCGAGGGCGCGCAGGAAGTCCTCGTCGATCTTGGAGGCGTCGCCGGCGGCCTGCTCTTCGAGCCGCGCGCGCTGGTCGAGGGGGTCGTTCAGCTCGGTATAGCCCGGACACAGTTCGCGGCCGCGCACCACCAGCTCGAACACGTCCACCAGCGAGGGATCGTCCTCGCACCGCTTCGCCAGCGGCACCAGTTCGGCCGGCAGGCGCGTCACGAAGGTCGGCTGCATCAGGGTCTTCTCGACCAGCTTGTCATAGACCTCGTGGGTGATCTGCGCGTGGGTCATCTCATTCGGGATATCCAGCTCCTGCGCCCGCGCCCATTCGCGCGCCGATTCGACGGACTTCCCGAACCAATCCGCCCCGGCCTTTTCGCAGACCAGATCGTGGTAGGTCGCGATGCGCCACGGGGGCGTCAGGTCGATGGCCTCCTGGCCTTCCTTCCCCACCTTCATCGTGCCGCAGACTTCCTGCGCCGCGCCGCTGACGAGTTCCTCGACCAGCCGCATCATCGTGCGCACGTCGCCATAGGCCTCGTAGATCTCCAGCGCGGTGAACTCCGGATTGTGGGAGCGGTCGAGCCCCTCGTTGCGGAAATTCTTGCCCAGTTCGAACACCTTGTCGTAGCCGCCCACCAACAGGCGCTTCAGGTACAGCTCCGGCGCGATCCGCATGTACATCGGCTGCCCCAGCGCCGCATAGAACGACTGGAAGGGATTGGCGATCGCGCCGCCCGCCATGGCCTGCAGCACGGGCGTCTCCACCTCGAAATAGCCGCGCGCCTCGAGGAAGCGGCGGATGAACGACAGGGTGCGGCTGCGCGCGTTGAACACCTGGCGCACGTCCGGGTTCGCAATCAGGTCCAGATAGCGCTGCCGGTAGCGCACCTCCGTGTCCTGCAGGCCGTGCCACTTCTCCGGCAGCGGATGCAACGCCTTGGACAGCAGCTCGAACCGCACCACCTTGACGGACGGCTCGCCCGTCCGCGTCGTGAACAATTCGCCTTCCACGCCGATGAAATCGCCCAGGTCCAGCGCGCGAAAGGCCGCGAAGGACTCGTCGCCCAGCGCGTTCTTCTGCACATAGATCTGGAACTTGCCCGTCCCGTCCTGCACGTGGGCGAAGAGGCTCTTGCCCATCTCCCGCACCGCCACCACGCGCCCCGCGATGCTCACGGCCCTGCCCTCGGCAAAATCCGCCCGCACCTCCGCCAGCGAGCCCGTGCGCGCAAAGGCCCTCCCGTACGGACGGTGGCCCGCGGCCTTCAGCGTCTCCAGATGGGCCAGCCGCTGCTTGCGGAACTCGATTTCATGCGCGCTCAATTCCATGGTTGTATCCTTTAACGGGCTCTTCCGCGGGGGGCGGAAATGGGTCTACAGGCGGCCATCCACCTGGTCGCTGGACAGGAGACCCTTGATGTCGAAGAGAACGGCCTCCGACTTCCGCAGATTGGAAAAGTCGAGGGCCTTGAACGTGTCGTGGGCGACCGCCAGGACAACGGCATCGTAGCCCGCGAACGGTGCGGCGGCGTCGAGCGCGGGCAGCAGGTCCAGTCCGTACTCGTGGCGCACGTCCTCGGCATCGGCCCAGGGATCGTGGACCACCACGTCGCACCCGAAATCCTGCAGTTCGCGGAGGACATCGACCACATGCGAATTGCGGATGTCGGGACAGTTCTCCTTGAACGTGATGCCGAGCACCAGCACCTTGTCGCCCCGCACGCGGTGCCCCTTGTGGATCAGCAGCTTCACGACCCGGCTGGCCACGTGCGCGCCCATGTTGTCGTTCAGGCGCCGGCCCGCCAGGATGATTTCGGGGTGGTAGCCGAGCGATTCGGCCTTGTGGGTCAGATAGTAGGGATCGACCCCGATGCAATGCCCGCCCACCAGACCCGGACGGAACGGCAGGAAGTTCCATTTCGT
>DMJA01000163.1 GCA_003451935.1 Verrucomicrobiota bacterium
CATGACCCGAACTTGCACCGAATCACAAATGCGCCCTTCCCTGTTGCGGCCGGGTTTTCCGCCTTGACGGCAGGGCGGATGGAACCTCATTCTGCTTCGTGGTAATCGGGCGATCCGTCGGACACCCCAGACAACCGCATCGATTGGAGAAACGGCCATGAATCAAATCGTAAAATACGGAATACTGTCCATTTCCCTGCTGGCGACTCTCGGGATGGGATGCGGGAAAAAGCCATCGGCGGATACCGAACGGGCCCCGGCACCGCCGACGGCCGTGGCGGCGACCCCGGCGGCCGCTCCCGCGCCCGCCGCCGCCGAACCCCCCGCTGCGAGCGTTGTCCAGCCCGAGCCCCAGCTCCTTCCGGAGCGTGCCCCCCTCGATGCCCTGGATGAAAAAGGCCTAACCCCCCTGACCAAAGCCGCCCGCAGCGGCGATTTGGACGCCGTCAGAAGCCTGGTGGAACAAGGGGCCTCCGTGGATGCCCGGGATGCGGGAAGCCAAACACCATTGATGCGGGCCGCGCGCAACGGAAATCTAGAGATGGTCAAATTCCTGGTGGAAAACGGCGCCGATCCGAACGCCCGGGACGAAGACGGCCGCTCGCCGCTGATGCGGGCCGTTGAAAACGAACAAAAGGAAGTCGTTGACTTCCTGATCCAATCGCAACCCCCGCCCCGCTAGCCCTTTTAGCCGCCCGCCTTTTCGATTACGAAGCGCAGGTCTTCCTGCAAGCGTTCCTTTTCATCGGCGGACAGGCCACGCCGGAGGATGGTCTTCTTTGCTAGCTCTTGCAGCTGTTTGAGTTCCGGCTTGAAGCGCTTCAGGGCGGCGGGGTCGTTCCGCGTCAGTCGCGACAGGATGACGCTCAAGGCCACGAGGGCGTCGCGCCCCCCGGCTTGCACCTCGCGCTGGAATTCCACTAGGCAACGGCTGGCGGCCTGGCCGAATGTGTATTTTTCTGCGAGCAACGTCTCGTAGAACATCTCCACCACGGCGCAACGGAGTTCGTAATAAGGGGAGGATTTCATGGGTTCAGGGTTCCAGGTTGCAGGTTCAAGGTTACAGGTTACAGGGTGAAGGGTGCAGGTTCAAGGTTACAGGTTCAGGGTTCAAGGCTTTGATTCTGACTCCTGAATCCTGACTTCTTTCTTCTACGGCTTCCGGTAGAGGACCTGCATCTGGATGTTGGTATAGACCGCGAGGAACTGCTTCATCACGTTCCAGCAGCTCGGGCAGGGATAGAGCTCCGTATAGAGCCGCATGCGGCCCGAAACCGAAGTGTCCGGCAGCCTCGAGGCCATGTCTTCGAGGATCTTGTATTCCGTGTCCACATTTCGCTGCCAGCAGTCGTCCCCTTCCACCACGCCGCGCTGATTCACGCACAGGGTCTTGAACCGGCCCTTTGCGGGCTTGAGGGAGATCTCCGCAATCCGCTTCTGGGCATCGGACGACAAGCCGTCGAAATCCTGGATGCCGCTATGGGCAAAGTATTCCACCTTGTCCAGCCCGTCGATCTTGGCCACCGCCCAGGCGAAGTTGTTGCGCTTGCGGAATTCCATGGGCAGCCACTTGCGGACGGCCTCGATCCGCTTGGTCAGGAGCGCGGCGTCCTTCACGCCGTCGATCTGCAACAGCTCGGGATCGCGGGTGGCCGCGGGCGCCGCCGGGAAGCCCTCCGGAGCCGGTTGCGCCAAGCCGGGCCCGACGGATGCCATCAAAATCCAAATGGCCAATAAATTCTTCTTCATTGTGCTTGTCCTCGGGATTCTCATCGGAACAGGGGAGGATACCCCCAAACACCCTGCCCGCCAAACCCTTTTTCCGCCTGGCTACGGCGGCCACTCGTAGAAGACGAGCATCTCGACGTTGGTGTAGATGGCGAGGAACTGGCGCATGACGCCGCGGCAGCTCGGGCAGGCCTCCAAATTCGTATAGAGCCGGATCTTCCCCTTCACGGAAGGATCGGGCAGGCGCGAAGCGATGTCTTCGAGGATCTTGAATTCCGTGTCGAACCAGCGCGGGAGGGCGTCGGGGCCGCCGATGTTGCCCTTGTAGTCCACGAGCAGGGTCTGGAACCGCGCCTTGCCCCTAGGCGGGGAAAACGACATGCCTTCGAGCCGCCCGGCAACGCTTTTAGAGAAGTCGTCCAGATCCTGGATCCCGCTGTGCGCGAAGTATTCCTTCTTCTCCAGCCCCTCGATGTCCGCAAAGGCCCAGGCGAAGTTGTTCCGGCGATAGAACGGCTCCGGCAGCTTCTTGCGGTAATGCCAGATGCGCTTCAGGTCCTCGTGGTCCTTCTCCTTGTCGAGATGCCGGATTTCCGGCTCGCGCGCCAGGGCCGCGGAATCCGCCGCCTTTTCCCCCTTGGTTTCCGCCGCCGATGCGAGGCCCGCCGAAATACACGCCAGCAACAGGCAGATCCAAAAGCGCGGGATTGATTTTGTGTTCTTCATGCGCTCCGGAGCATAGGGGAAGACGCACGAAGCCCCAAGACAAATCGCGGCCCAATTCCGTGGCATGCGGCTCCCGCCGCGTGCAGATTTCCGAACCTGCGCGGGGCGGAGCCCCGCGCCACGCGGCCTGATTCACCCGCCACGCAAGGTGGCGGGGGTCTGAACAGCCCTATGACCCCCGGAATGGCTGCCGGGTTCCTACTTGAACACGAAGACGTTGACCGGTTTGCCGGGGCGCTCGTCGGATTCCTCGACGGTGGCCGTCAGCTTCATGCCGGTCTTGGGCTCCTCGACCTCGACCCGTCCGGAGGCGCGCAGGCCATTCTCGAACTGGACGATGCCGAACTGGAGGAATTTCTTGGTGTAGCCCTCAGGCAGGTTCCAGACCCGCGTCCAGGCAAGCAGCGTGCAGGGACCTTCGAGATCGAAGGTGGACCAGCCTTTGCCCGTGACGGGGTCGCGGCGCGCGCCGCACTTGGCGCAGATCATCGGCGCCGGATAGAAGATTTCCCCGCAACCTTCGCATTTGTAGGCGGCGATTTTGGGGGTTTTGACATCATACATGCTGAAATCGATCATGATGTTCTCCTATTCCTTGGCGCAGATAACGGCGACCACGTTGTTGCCGAAGCCGCCGAAGTTGACGGACATGCCGACCTTGGGATCCTTCACCTGGCGGCCGGGCTCGGCCTCGCCCCGCAACTGGCGGACGAGCTCCACCACCTGCGACACGCCCGTGCCGCCCACCGGATGGCCCTTCGATTTCAGGCCGCCGGAGGGATTGATCGGCAGCTTCCCGTCGATCTTGGTTTCGCCCTTGCGCACGGCCAGGAACGACTTGCCGCGCTCGAACAGGCCGATTTCCTCGCTGATGGCGAGCTCGAGGATGACGAATGCGTCGTGCAACTCGGCGAACGAGATGTCCTTGGGGCCCATGCCGGCCATTTTGTAGGCCTTTTCGCCCGCAAGGCGGACGGCTTCGAGCTTGAGCGGGTCCTTGCGGTTGTGCACGCAATGGGTGTCCGTCGCGCTGGCCACGCCGGCGATGCGGATGGGCTTTTTCGGGAATTCCTTCGCGATGGGCGCGTCCATGTTGACCAGCAGCACCGCGGCCGCGCCGTCCGTGACCGGACAGGTCGAATACATGCGCAGAGGCTCGGCGATGTATTGGTTCACGACGTCGGCCT
>DMJA01000042.1:0-9704 GCA_003451935.1 Verrucomicrobiota bacterium
CCGTGGTAGCGCAGCCCGCCGGCATGCACCGCATCGGGCACGAAATCCGCACCGAGGGAGTACATCTTCAGCAGCGGCGTCAGATGGGCCGTGTCACCGAAGTCGTACTTGTATTCGCCTTCGGTCAGCGACGGCGCAGCCTTCGGTTCGCACGCGACGATGGTGGTGGACTGGCGTCCCTCCAGATTTTCGCGAACGAACGGGAAGCTGATGCCAGCCAGGTTCGAGCCACCCCCGGCACAGGCGAACAGGTAGTCGACCTTGGGCTCCTCGAACAACTCCAGCTGCTTGAGAACTTCTTGGCCGATGATCGTCTGATGCAAGGCGACGTGGTTGAGTACTGAGCCCAGCGAGTAGCTGGCGTTCGGGTCTTTGGCGGCGGCCTCGACGGCCTCCGAAATCGCCATGCCCAAACTGCCGGTGGTGTCGGGGAATCGCTCGCGAATTGCCCGTCCGGCCTCGGTCAGCTCTGAGGGGCTGGCCACTGCCTTGGCGCCGAAGGTCTCCATCAGGTAGTGACGGTAGGGCTTGCTCTCGTAGGAGGAGCGCACCTGCCAGATGTCACAGCTCAGACCAAAGACCTGGCAGGCGAAGGCCAGCGCCGAACCCCACTGCCCGGCACCGGTCTCGGTGGTGAGCCGGGTGCGTCCGGCGATCTTGTTGAAGTAGGCCTGGGCGACCGCGGAGTTGGTCTTGTGGCTGCCCACCGGGGACGCGCCTTCGTACTTGTAGTAGATCTTTGCAGTGGTGCCCAGCGCGGCTTCCAGGCGGTGTGCCCGGAAGAAGGGCGAAGGTCGCCACAGCCGATAGATGTCGTGGACCTCCTGCGGGATTTCGATCCAGCGTTCGGTGCTCGCTTCCTGCTCGATGAGTCCCATCGGGAAGAGCGGCTCGAGGTCGGCCGGTACCAGCGGCTGCTGGGTACCGGGGTGCAAGTGCGGCGGTGGCGGGGAGGGCAGGTCGGCGACGATGTTGTACCAGTGCGTCGGCATCTGGGCTTCGTCTAGCACCACCTTGGTCTGCTTCGGATCTGACATGTGGATTCCTTCACCTAGTTCTGAGGACCGCCCTCTCGGCTGCGCTCCCGCGGAGCACTCTAGGGCTCCACGGCGGGGCTTGTCGCGCAGTTCGTGGGAGCTGATCGCCCGGGTTGCGGTCACGCGGTTGACGGCTTATCGCTTATCGATATGCTTATCGATAAGCGATAAGGCAATGGAGGTTGACATGGTAGGCAGTCCGATAGCGATAGCGCTCACAGCGGCTCTGCTTCTCGCGGTGGTGGCGATTCCGGTATTGCTGATCATCATCGCTATGCGTGGCGGCCGGCACATGCCGAAGATCGTTGCCCTGGTCAGCTACGCCGTCATGGTCGTGGTCTGTGGAGCGAGCGTGGTGGCAGCGATCACGCTGCTGAGCGGGGCAGCGGTCGAGGTCACCGTCCCGATCACGCCGGTCGAGCCCTACCTCCCCGCTGGGGTGACGCTGGAACCGGCCACCTCGGCCACGATCCACAGCGGCGGCATGGACCAGGCCACTCTCGTCGTTTCCGGACTACCACTCGCCACCAGGCTGGTCATGCTGGCCGCCCTGCTGATCGCGGCGGCGACCGCAATAGCGGTGTGTGTGGTGGTCATTCGACTCGCCCGTTCGGTGATGTCGGGCAACCCCTTCGCTGTGGGCACCGCGGCCCTCATCGCTACCGGTTGGATTCTCCTGATCGGCGGGGTGTCGGCATCCTTGGTGGGGCAGATCGGAGATGTGATGGCCTGCTACGACCTCTTCGAATACACCGGGGGCACTGCGCCGGAGAGCTGGAATCCAGCCGGCGGCTTTGCCGGCCCTGGCTGGCCGCAACCGGCCGGGTTCAACCTGACGATTCCGTGGTGGCCGCTGGGTGGTGCGCTCGTGCTGGCCTTGATCGCGGGCGTCTTCCGGTACGGCGAGCAGCTACAGCGAGATTCCGAAGGTCTGGTCTGATGCCGCCGGAAGACGACGCAGGGCGAGTCCACTGTCGACTCGACGAACTGCTCGAACGGCGGGGAATCACGCTGACTCGGCTCTCGGAGATGGTCGGAGTCAGTGTGGTGAACCTGTCGGTACTCAAGAACGATCGGGCCCGCGCCATTCGGTTCAGCACCCTCACCGCGATCTGCGACGCTCTGGACTGTTCGGTGGGGGAGTTGCTCCAGGTTCGACCCGGCTAGGCCTCGCGGGCCCAGACGGCGGCCATCCAGGCCTCGACCTCATCGGGGTCGCGCGGCAGGTGATCGGACAGGATCTCGCAGCCGTCCTCGGTGATGACGATGTCGTCCTCGATACGCACCCCGATGCCGCGTAGTTCCTCGGGCACCAGCAGGTCGGTGGCCTTGAAATAGATGCCCGGCTCCACCGTGAAGACCATGCCTGGACGCAGCACAGCGTCGCGATAGTTCTCCTGACGCGCCTGAGCGCAGTCGTGGACATCCAAACCGAGATGGTGCGAGGTGCCGTGCACCATCCAGCGACGATGGTGGCCGCCGGTTTGCGGGTCCAAGGAGGCCTCCGCGCTGACCGGCAGCAGCCCCCACTCCGCCAAGTACTTCGCGACCACGGCGATGGCCGCGGCGTGAACGTCGGAGAATTTCGCACCAGGCTTGGCTGCAGCGAACCCGGCTGCCTGGGCATCCCGAACGGCGGTGTAGACCTGGCGCTGGGCAGGGCTGAAGTGGCCCGAGACGGGCATGGTGCGGGTGATGTCGGCGGTGTAGAGGGTGTCGGTCTCGATGCCGGCGTCCATCAGCAGCAGATCGCCGCCGTCGATGTCGCCGTCATTGCGGATCCAGTGCAGGGTGTTGGCATGGTCACCGCTGGCGGCGATGGTGTCGTAACCCACCGCATTGCCCAGGTGGCGCGCGTGCAGACCGAAGATGCCTTCGACCCAGCGCTCGCCGCGGCCCTGGTTCACCGCGTTGGGTAGAGCTGCCACGACTGCCTCGAAAGCCTTGGCCGTGTCAGCGCAGGCGCGTCGCAACTCGGCGAGTTCGAAGTCGTCCTTGATCAGGCGGGCTTCGGACAGTGCCACGGTGAACTCGGCGTCGGCAGCGTGGGCGTTTTCCAGTTCCACACCGGCCTGTAGCCGCAGCGCGTCGGTGAGCAGATCCAAGGCGGGGTCGGCCTCGCGAAGCAACCGCACCGGAACCCTTCCAAGATCCTTGCCCAGTGCGGCCTGGAACTCCGAGATCGGCGCGCACCGCAGGCCCGTCAGCGCCTCCATCTCGGGCAGTGACTCTCGGGTGCCCACCCACATTTCGCCATAGCGGGCATCGGCATAGAACTCCGGATCGGTGCGCGGTGCGCGTGGCTTGAAGTACAGCGTGGCTTCGGCGTCGGGTTCGATCACCAGCACCGCGTCGGGCTCGCGATCGGTTCCCAGGCCGGTCAGCCAGGCGAAGGCCGAGTGTGGCCGGAATCGATAATCAGTGTCGTTGGACCGTACCTGGAACACTCCGGCCGGAATCACCAGGCGTTCACCGCTGAATCCGGAAGCGAATTGGCTGCGGCGGACGGCAGCCGGTGTCGCTGCCGGGAGTCGCTTCGGGGGCTGGCTGGGGTAGGGCGCCCACCCCGTCGGGATGAACTCGATGAATGCCTGTGAAAATGGGTTCTGGCGATTGGGGAGCTTGGCCGTCGATTCCTCGTCCATACCCTGATGCTAACCCCATGAACGGGGGTGGATGTGTCCAGTAGAGTCGGAGCTCACAACTTAAGGAGGCCCCGATGAAGGCTGCCGCGTCGGCTCAGCGACGACTCCTCGACCTGCAGGCCGAGGACACCGCGATCGCCCAACTCACCCATCGCAAGACGACCTTGCCCGAGCATGAGGTCATTGCCAAGGGCAAGGAGGAGCGCGCACAGGTGGCGGCGTCCCTGGTGGCGACCCGAACCCGGCTGGGGGACTTCACCGCAGAAGTCGAGAAGGCGGAGTCCGACCTCGTGCCGGTCAAAGAGCGCCTGGCCCGTGACATCAAGCGACGTGACGACGGTCTGGTGACCGATCCGCGGGGTTTTGCCGCGCTCGCTGATGAGATCGAGCATCTGGGTAAGCGGATCTCCGACCTGGAGGACGCCCAGCTGGAGGCCATGGAGCAGCTGGAAGTCGCAACGGCTGCGGAGGCCGAGCTCGCCAACCAGGTCCTCGAACTGGAGAACTCGCTGCGCGCAGTGATCGCCGCCCGCGACGAGCAGCTCGCCGGTCTGGACGCCGAGATCGCCGGCCATCAACAGGCCCGGGACGCCGCGGTCGCCGAGCTGCCGGCAGATCTGGTCGCGCTCTACGACCGGATCCGGGTCAGGGCGGGAGGTTTGGGCGCCGCCGAGTTGAAGGCTCGTCGCTGTGGTGGCTGCCAGATCGAAGTGACCGCAACGGCGCTGGCCGAGTACGCCGCAGCCGCCGAAGATGAGGTGTTGCGCTGCGAGGAGTGCGAGCGGATTCTGGTGCGCTCCGGCAGCTGAGTTACGCCGACGAGCGCACCACGGTGTCCGGCCACGGGGCCGAAGTCGGCGGCGCTTGGCTCGTCGCCCGAATGCCGAGCGGGTCGACTTCGAGTTGGGCGCGCGGCGTGATAGTTAATTGAAGTGACATCACTTTCTGACGCGCCCTCGGCCACTGCCTTGTTCTCCGCTGCTGCTCGGGCTGCCCACTGCCTCGTCGACGATCCGCCTCAGGTGATCATCGACCACGACGCCGTCGAACTGTGTTCGGTCTTCACGCCGTCCCCGGTGGAGTTTCACCTGAGTTTCCCCGCGGAGCCGGTGCTCGTCGCCGCACGTGGTTCGGCCGTACTGCGCGCGGCGTTCGCCCGCCAGCTGCTGGCCGCGAATCGAACTGCGCAGTTGGTGCTGCTCGGCGCTGGTCTGGACACCTTCGTTGCCGCTGAGTTCTCCGGACCGGTGTGGCTGGTGGATCGCCCGGCCGTGCTGGCCTGGCGCCATCAGGTGTGCACCCAGGCGGGGGTTGCCGACATCGGTACGCCGGTGCCATTCGCGCTTCCCGACGCGGGCCTGCTGCCGGCCTTGGTGGACGCCGGCTGGGACCCAACGGCGCCCACAGCGGTGATCGCCCTGGGGCTGAGCATGTATCTCACCGAGGAACAGAACCGGGCCTTGCTGGCCTCACTGGTGCTGCCGCCGGGGTCACTGTTGCTGATGGATGTGCTGCTTCCGGATATCGCCGCCGACGCGGCTGGGCGCGACTATGCCGCTGCGATCTGCGCCCGGGCCGGAAACAGTGAGCCCTGGCTGTCGCGGTTCACCCCCGCCGGGTTGGCGGAGTTGCTTGTCGATTGCGGCTGGACGTTGCGCGAATCGCGTCCCGAAGCCGAGCAGGTCCCAGCGCTGTTTTGGCAGCGCCAATCCCACCTGCGTCCGATGCGATTGGTGGAACTGGTGGCGGCGGTGCCGCGCAGCTAGGCGGTCTTGGCCGCTGCGCCGTTGGCGATCAGGAAGGCAATCCCGATCATCACCACGGTGGCCAGAACGCTGAGACCGGCGACGAGCCATGTTGACGACGATGCGGCGCCGGCGGTGGCGAATAGTGAGGTCAGGTACACCGCCGCGCCGCCTAGGCTGCTCACGATCATGGTGAGGGTCAGGGCTCCGGCGGCGGCCTGGTGGCCGGCGATCCATGCCTCATCGGAGCGGCCGGTGTTTGGAGTACGCAGCCCGAAGGCGACCCCGGCGGGGAATTTTCCTGCCTTGATCAGGGTGCGAGTCATGCCTGCAAGGCCCGCAACCAGGAACAAGCCGAAGATCACTACCAGAACAAGAATCATCACAAGGTGAACGCTAGCGCGTGGAGCGCTTCCCGAGGAGTCCTCAGGCGGGGTGTTCGGCTACTGTTATGGACGGACGAGTCGGCCGGGTGATCGCAGCGCAAGCTGAGGAAAGTCCGGACTCCACAGAGCAGGGTGGTGGGTAACGCCCACCCGGGGTGACCCGCGGGACAGTGCCACAGAGAACAGACCGCCCACGCAAGTGGGTAAGGGTGAAACGGCGGTGTAAGAGACCACCGTGCGGGATCGAGAGGTCCTGTGCAAGGCAAACCCCACCCGGAGCAAGATCAAATAGGGAACTGCAGGGGCGGCCCGTCCCGAGGCGCGGCAACGCGCGGCGGTTCCGGGTTGATCGCCTAGACAAATGACCGGGCCCGCGCAAGCGGGTGACAGAATCCGGCTTATGCGTCCGGAGTTCCGGCTGTCAAACTTTTTGCGATGACGATGACGACGACAAAAGGATGGAAACGGACGTCGGGGGTGCTTTGGGCGCTCGCGGCGCTGCTGGCTTTGCGCCTGGCGCTGGAGTGGCGCCGGGCGGGTGCGGCGGACGGGGGGGGCTCCGCCGGAAGCGCGGCCGTGCCGTCGTTGTTCCGTTGGCCGGCGATCGACGTGGAGACCTGGACGCTGTTCCGGTCCGGAGCGCCGGTGGCGCCGCCGGTGGCGTCCGGCTCGCTGTCGGCGCGCTATCGCCTCGCCGGCGTGTTTCTCGTGCTGTCCGATCCGGACCACGCGGGCGCGGAAAGCCGGTGCGCCATCCTCGACCACGTGCCGGCCCAGCAGCAGATCCTCGCCACCGAAGGGGACATGGCGGGCGAGGTCCGCGTCGTGCGCGTCGCCAGCGACCATGTGGTGCTCTCCGACGGTTCGCGCGAAGAGACGATCTATCTGGCCGCCGGCACGCTGCCCGGTCCGTCCAAGGCCGGGGCCCCGGCGCCGGCGGCGGAAGCGCCGCAGATCCTCGAAACCAACCGTTTCGGCAACCGCGTGGGCGAGACGCGCTGGGAATTCAACCGCCAGGCGATCCTGGACTACTATCAGGAAATGATGGACAACCCCGAGCGCCTGGCCGGGCTGTTCATGGCCATGGAGCCCGACCGCGACGCGGCCGGCAAGGTGGCGGGGTATCGCTTGAACACCGACGCGGGCGAAAAGGATTTCTACACGCAGGTGGGCCTGCAGCACGGCGACGTGGTCCGCAAGGTCAACTCCATGCGCATGACCAGCCAGCGCCGCGCGGAATATTTCATCGGCGAATTCGTGCAGAACCGCCTCGGCGCGGTGGTCTTCGACATCGAACGCAACGGCGAAGCCAAGAAGCTGATCTATTTGATCAAGTAGGGGACCATGCGGCGGGCGGGCGGGGAGGCGGCCGATGTCATCGCTCCGGTGATCTTGTCCGCCAGCCGGGCGACGGACATTCCCGCGTTCTATGCGGATTGGTTCATGAACCGGATGCGCGCGGGGTTTTTCCGGTGGCGGAATCCGTTCAACCCGGCGCAGGTCCAAACCGTTTCCACCGCGAACGTGCGGGTCCTCGTGTTCTGGTCGAAGCATCCGGCCGGCCTCTGGCCGCATCTGGATGAATTGGATCGGCGGGGATTCCACACCTATTTCCAGTACACGCTGAACGACTACGAGGCCGAAGGAGTCGAGCCGAACCTGCCGCCGCTTCGGGATCGGATCGGCCTGTTCCTCCGACTATCGGAACGCCTCGGCCCGGAACGCGTGGTGTGGCGCATGGACCCGCTGCTGCTTACGGATGGCCTGGGCGTGCCGGAATGGCTGGAAAGGGCGGAACAGTTGTCGGCGCGGCTGGCGAAGCATGCGCGGAAACTGGTTTTCAGTTTTGCGGACATCGAGGCCTATCCGGCGGTGAAGCGCCATCTGGCGCGTGTGGGAACCGTCGTGCGCGAGTTCACCCGCGGCGAGATGGAGGAATTCGCGCGCGGATTGGCGGAGATCAACCGGGCGCACGGGCTGGAACTGGCGACCTGCGCGGAAGAGGTCGATTTGTCGGCGTTTGGCATTGCGCACAACCGCTGCGTGGACGGGGAACGGCTGGCGCGGTTGTGGCCGGAGGATGGGGCGCTGATGGAATTCCTCGGCTCGCGCGCGGCGCGGAAGGACCAGGGCCAGCGGAAAGCCTGCGGATGCATCGCCAGCAAGGACATCGGGCGATACCGGACATGTCCGCATGCGTGCGCCTATTGCTATGCGAACGGATCGCGGGCCGAAGCGGATCGGAATTTCCGCGCGCATCGACCGGAGGCCGAAAGCCTCTGACGGAAATATCGGGGGAAAGGGCTTGCCAGCCGCGCGGTTCCCGGCAAGACTGGAAATAGAAAAGCAGAGGTGGCGGAGCCGGCGGCTTGGTCACGGAGAGGTGACAAGATGAAGAAAATCCGCATTGGGCTGTTCGGGTTCGGAAAGACCGGCAAGCTGGTGGCCGGCGAGTTCATCCAGGATGAGCGGTTCGACCTGAAGTGGGTGGTGAAACGGACAAAAAAATACTCCGAGAACTACGCGAGCCGGCTGCTGGGGTACGAGACGAAGACGGGGGCGATCCATGCCGTGGACAAGGTGGGGCCGCGGTTTTTCGCGAAAAACCCGGTGGACGTCCTGGTGGATTTCTCGAGCGCCCAGGGGTATCGCAATTATGCGGCGGCGGCGGACGCGGGGGTGAAGATCATCACGGCGATCTCCAAGTACGAGCCGGAGGATCTCGCGGCGCTGAAGGCGATGTCGAAGAAGACGGCGGTGCTGGTGTCGCCGAACATCACGCTGGGGATCAACTTCCTGCTGGTGGCCTCGCAGGTGCTGCAGAGGATTGCGCCGCACGCGGACATCGAGATCGTGGAGGAGCACTTCCGGGAGAAGCAGGAGACGTCGGGCACGGCGCTGAAGATTGCGCAGGTGCTGGGGCTGGAGAAGACGAAGCACGTCAATTCGATCCGGGTCGGGGGCGTCGTGGGGCGGCACGAGGTGGTGTTCGGGTTGCCGAACCAGACCATCCGGCTGGTGCACGAAAGCATCAACCGGGCGGCGTTCGGGCAGGGGGCGATCTTCGGTGCCCTGTGGCTGGCGGACAAGGGGCCGGGGCTGTACACGATGGAGCAGATCGTGGCGGACAAGATGGGGCGCAACATCCCGATCTTCTGAAAACGGCCGAAAAAAAGGATTGCGCGGGGAAGGGGGTGTGGTAGATTCCGCGAGTCCTGTTCAGGGGCGAGCGTAGCTCAGTGGTAGAGCGCCACCTTGCCAAGGTGGCTGTCGTGGGTTCAAATCCCATCGCTCGCTCCATTTTTTTGCCCGGATGCGGCGGAGTTTTCTTTTGGCTTTTCGCGGGGGAGGGGGGGCGGTAGGATGCGCGGACTGTTTTTTGGGAAAAGAGAGAAGAGAGATGAGAATTTTGTCGGGCATCCAGCCGTCGGGCAAGCTGCACATCGGAAACTACTTCGGGATGATGCGGCCGGCCCTGGAACTGCAGAAGCAGGGCGACGCGTATCTGTTCATCGCCAACTACCACGCGCTGACGTCGGTGGCGGACGCGGAGGCGCTGCGGCAGGGCACGCGGGACGTGGCGCTGGATTTCCTGGCGTGCGGCCTGGATCCGGAACGGACGGCGTTCTACCGGCAGAGCGACCTGCCGGAGGTGCACGAGCTGGCGTGGCTGCTCTCCAACGTGACGCCGCTGGGGCTGCTGGAGCGGTGCCATTCCTACAAGGACAAGTTGGCGAAGGGGATCGCCCCGAACCACGGCCTGCTGGCGTATCCGGTGCTGATGGCGGCGGACATCCTGATCGTGCAGTCGAACGTGGTGCCGGTGGGCAAGGACCAGAAGCAGCACGTCGAGGTGACGCGCGACATCGCCATCAAGTTCAACAACACCTT
>DMJA01000042.1:9730-10399 GCA_003451935.1 Verrucomicrobiota bacterium
CGCAGCAGGCGGACCTGGCGGCGCGGTACCGCGCCGGGGGGATGGGCTACGGGACGGCGAAGAAGGAGCTGGCGGATTTGTTCGAGGCGCATTTCGCGCCGATGCGCGCCAAGCGCGCGGAGCTGGCGGCGAATCCGGACTATGTGGAACGCGTGTTGCAAACGGGCGCGGCGAAGGCGCGGGCCTTGGCGGGCGAGACGGTGAAGAAGGCGCGGAAGGCCGTGGGGCTGGAATGAGCTTTCCAGGCCAGAATTCGGGATTCAGGATTCAGGATTCAGAATCGGGGATTTAAATGTCGCAAGAGGAATACAAGGTCAAGCTGGAGGTCTTCGAGGGACCGCTGGATTTGCTGCTCTACCTGATCAAGAAGGAAGAGCTCGAGATCCACAACATCCCGATGGAGAAGATCACCTCGCAGTACATCCAGTACATCGAGCTGATGAAGATGCTGGACCTGAACATCGCCGGGGAATTCCTCGTGATGGCGGCGACCCTGATGATGATCAAGAGCCGCATGCTGCTGCCGGTGGAAGACCGGCCGGAGATGGAGGAGGAGGAAGAGGATCCGCGCTGGGACCTCGTGCGGCAGCTGGTCGAATACAAGAAGTTCAAGGACGCGGCGCTGCATCTGGAATCGCTGGAGCTGCGGCGGGAGGACATCTTCGGGCG
>DMJA01000062.1 GCA_003451935.1 Verrucomicrobiota bacterium
GCACAGGATCACCTGCCCGTGGGGCGCCAGTTCCAGCGCGGCGGAAAGCCCCGCCAAGCCGCCCCCAATGACCAGGAAATCGCAATCGAGCACGTTCATGCGCGAAATCCTAGCAAAGCGGGGGGAAGAAGCAAGGATTACCCCGGAGAGGGATTGAACCTCCGACCTGCGGTTTAGGAAACCGCCGCTCTGTCCAACTGAGCTACCGGGGCTTCGGCGGAGGAGGTTCAACCACAAAAGGGGGGCGGGTTCAAGTCCACGGTTGCCGGGGGGCGGGGGGAGCCGCTAGGATGCGGGTCATCTGGGAGAGTCCACGATGAAGTTCAACTACATTCCGGTGGCGTCGGGGTTGCATGACCGGCGGAGCCTGTCCAACTGGCTGGCTGGATACGAGAAGGCGCTGGGGAGCATCGGGGGAAAGCGCAGCGACGGGGCCGTGGCGGACGGGGAAGAGGTGGCCTTTTATTTTGTGGAGACCGGCGGGGTCGAGAACGAGGTGATCCGCCGCTATCGTTCGCGCACGCAACAGGGCCGCGCGGGGCTGGCGCTGCTGATTGCGCATCCGGCGCACAACTCGCTGCCGGCGGCGCTGGAGATCCTGGCGCAGGTCCAGCAGGAGGGCGGCGCCGGGCGCATCTATCTGCTGCATGGCCCGGACGACCGTTCGACGCTGGCCGGCATCGAGCAAACGGCTCGCTGCCTGGCGGCCAACCGCCAATTGTCGGAAGACCGCCTCGGACTGGTGGGCGCCAGTTCGGATTGGCTGGTGGCGAGTTCGCACCGGCCGGAAGTGGTGGCCAACCGCTTCGGGATGAAGGTGCTGCCGCTGGCGGTGGAGGAGTTGCGCGCCCATATCGCCCGGGAGCCCGAGCCCGCGGCAGGGCCGGAGTTCGAGGTGTGGGAACGCGCGGCGGGCGCGGAAGGCGTGACGCGCGCGGCGTTCGTCCGCGCGGCGGGCGTGTACCGCGCGCTGAAGGAGCTCGTGCGAATCCACCGCCTTTCGGCGGTGACGGTCCGATGCTTCGACTTGGTGAAGCAGGACGGCACGACCGGATGCCTGGCGCTCTCGCGCCTGGCGGATGAGGGGATTTCGGCGGGCTGCGAGGGCGACATCCCGTCCGTGGTGATGCTACGGTGGCTGTGGCATCTGACGGGCCGGCCCGGATGGATGGCGAATCCCTCGGACGTGGACGTGCACAAAGGCGAGGTGTTGCTGGCGCATTGCACGGTTCCGCTGGGACTGGTCGGGGAGCACCGCTTGAAAAACCATTTCGAGTCGGGGCTGGGCATCGGCATCGACGGGACGTTTGCCCCGGGGCCGGTGACGCTGCTGCGGCTGGGCGGGGCGAACCTGGAGCGTTGGTGGGGAGCCGAGGGCACGCTGGCCGAAAGCCGGCACGAGGCCAACCTGTGCCGGACGCAGGCGAAGGTGCGGATTACCCCGGCGGCGGCCGCGGAACTGCTGGAAGCCCCCCTGGGCAACCATCTGGTGCTGGTTCCCGGCCATGTGCGGGCGCTGTTCCGCGAGGCGTTCGACCTGTGCAATGCCTGGGGTCCGCAAAAGGGATTTGCAGAGGCCCGGGTGGGCGGGTAGGATGAACCACATGAAATGGATTGTTGCCCTCCCGCTGTTGGTTGCCGGCCTCGCCACGGCCTGGGCCGCCCCCGCCACACGGCCTTTCGAGGATTACCAGGTCATTCTGGACCGCAAACCCTTCGGGGCGCCCCCGGACCGTTCCATGGAACCGGAACGCGTGGTTCCGGTCGGCGAATCCTTCGCCGCCCAGATGCTGCTGTCGGGGATCTATGAACTCGACGACGGCAACCTCCGCGTGGCCATCACGGACAAGAAGGACAACAGCTACTTCTCGCTGATGGTGGGGGAAAAGGATGGCGCGTCGGGAATCGAGCTGCTCGATGCAGACTACGAGAAGGAAGAGGCCACGCTGCAAAAGGGCGAGGAGACCGTGGTGCTGTCGATGAAGAACCCGACCGGCGGCCAGGTCCTTTCCACCAGCGAACGGCAGGAAAAGGTGAAGGAGGCGGCCGCGCGCCGCATGTCCTATGCGGAGCGCCGCCGGATGCGGCAGCTGGAGCGGTCCAAGCCGGTGGAGGTTCCCAAGCCGATGTATACCGGCGAGGAGCTGGAGAAGCACCTGCAGGAATACCAAATGGAAGTGATCCGCCAGGGCATGCCCCCGCTGCCGGTCCAGCTCACGCCCGAACGCGATGCCCAGCTCGTCGCCGAAGGCTATCTGCCGCCGGTGGATGAAGAAGGCTACGAAGTGCTGCCCGAAGAGGGGCAGGAAGGCGAAGAGGAATATTTCGAGGAATGATCCGGCTCCGTCTTTGGAGCCATCCGCCGCGTCAGCTTTTCCCGGCGCGCAGGCCGCGGAGCACGTCGAGGATGCCGCGCAACTTGGGGGTGGTCAACGCCCGGTCGGTGGAATCGAAGAAGACCGACAGGTCGCCCATCCCTTCGTGCTCGTACACGCTGGCCTGGAGACCCATTTCCAAACGGTCGATTTCCTTCATGAAGCGGGCCTCGGCGGTCTGGCCCTCCTCGAACTCCTCCCAAGCGGCGAGGTAATCCTTCCCCCGGGGCAGGCGGGAGAAAACGCGCTCGACGGATTTCCGCTCGAGCCCGTGCTTCTCTTCCAGCGACATCTTGCCGGGCACGATGTCGCCGGCGTAGATTTCGCCGAAATCGTGCAGCAGGCCCATCCGGACGAGCTTTCCCTTGTCCAGTTCCGGAAATTCGTCGGCAAGGAACAGGGCCAGCAGGGCCACTCCCAGGGAATGCTCGGCGACGGTTTCGCAATGCTCCTTCGGTATGCCGGCGCGGAGCCAGCCCTGGCGGTAGAGCGACTTCAGGTGGTTGAATTCATAGAACACCTCGATGATCGGTAGCGATTCCCGGCCTTCGAGGTGGTGGATGGCCTGCGCGCGCTTGGTTTCCATGGTTCTCCATCCTTTTTCCGGGGGACCTTCCGCCGGGGATCCTCACCAGGCGGGCCGGCCATCCGAGACGGGCGCAATCATTTCCTTCAGCTTGGCGGGGGTGCCGCTCTTCATCAAGGCGTCCTCGCGGCTGACGATTTTCCGCTTTACGAGATCGGCAAGGGCCTGGTTCATGGACTGCTTGCCTTCCATCGCGCCCTGCTCGAGGTTCGTGGGAATTTCGAGCACCTTGCCCTCGCGGATGAGGCGGCGGATGCCTTCGGTGGCCGGCATGATCTCGAAGGCGGCGACGCGTCCGCCGCCGAGGCGGGGCAGGAGGACCTGCGACAGCACGCCGACGAGCACCTGGGAGAACTGCAGGCGAATCTGCTGCTGCTGGGCCGCCGGGAAGATGTCGATGACGCGGTCCACGGACTGGGCGGCATCGATGGTGTGCATGGTGCCGATCACCAGGTGGCCGGTTTCGGCGGCCGTCAGCGCCGTGCTGATGGTGGGCAGGTCGCGCATTTCGCCGATCACGATCACATCCGGGTCGTGGCGCAGGGCGTGGATCAACGCCGTATGGAACTCCTGGGTGTCATGGCCCAGTTCCCGCTGGCGGATGATGCACTTGTCGTTGCGGAACAGGAATTCGATGGGATCCTCGACCGTGATGATGTGGTCTTTGCGGGTCCGGTTCGCCTCGTCGATGATGGCCGCCAGTGTCGTCGACTTGCCGCATCCCGTCGGTCCCGTCACCAGAACCAGGCCGCGGGGCAGGCCGGCCAGTTTGGAAATAACCGAGGGAAGACCCAATTCTGCCGCCGTCATGATTTTACTCGGAATTTCCCGAAAGACCGCC
>DMJA01000131.1 GCA_003451935.1 Verrucomicrobiota bacterium
GCCTCGACCGGGGAACGCTCCGTTGCGACCTCGTCCACAAGCGGCGCGGCGAACTCGCCCGCGAATCCGTCGCCGACGAGGCCGAATTGCTCGTCGCCAACGAAATCCACGAAATCGGGCGCGGCGACGGCGAAACCAACGTTTTGCTCACGCAGGCCACGGCCATCCGCGAGGAATGGCTCCGCGAGCTGTTTCCGGACGACTTCTCCGGGCGCGTGGCCGTCAATTGGGATTCCGCCGCCAAGCGCGCCGTCGCCCGCCGCGAAATCGTCTTCCGCGACCTCGCCCTTGATTCCCGGCCGCTCGATCCGCCCCCCGCCGAAGAATCCGCGCGGCTGCTGGCCGCCGCCGTGATCTCCGGCGAATGCGTCTTGAAGGAATGGGACCGCGCCGTGGACCAATGGATCGCGCGCGTGAACCTCCTCGCGAAGGCGTGGCCCGATTGGCAACTGCCGACCTATGGCGAGGCCGAGCGCGAACTGCTGATCCAGCAAATCTGCCACGGCGCGGTGTCGTACAAGGACATCAAGGACCGGTCTGTTTTGCCCTCGGTAAAAGCCCTCCTCTCCCCTGCGCAGCAGGCCCTCGTCGAAAAGCACATGCCCGAGCGGATCACGCTTTCCAACGGGCGCGGCGTGAAGGTGCAGTACGACGGCGCGGCGGAACCCTTCATTTCGGCGCGCATCCAGGAATTGTTCGGGGTCGATTCGCTGCCGGCGACCGCCGCGGGCCGCCTGCCCCTCGTGATCCACATCCTCGCCCCCAGCCACCGCCCGGTCCAGGTCACGAAGGACCTCCCCGGGTTCTGGCGCGACCACTATCCGCGCATCAAGCAGGAGCTGCGCCGGAAATACCCCAAGCACGAGTGGCGCTAGGCGCCTATCCTTCGGCGAGCCGTTGCAAATGCAATTCGATGATCGGATGCGCCCGCGCCCATCCGAGCTTCATCTTGCCCAGGTCGAGCAGGAGCTGCGCGTATTCCTGCAGCACCTCTTGGCGGTCCGCCCCCTCCAGCCGCTCCTTGCGCCGGCCCAATTCGTTTTTATGGGCCTCCAGATTGCGCTGCCAGATGCGGACAATCAGATCCTGCGCGGCCTTGGCGCCCCCCATGTCCGCCTCCGTGCTCACCAATTTCTGCGGCGCGTTGACGATCTGCGCAGCGAAGGCCTTGCACTCCTCGCTTTCGCCGTCCAGCGCGGCCATGAGGTCGGTCTCCTCCTCCGCCAGCGCCTGGATGACGGCGCGGCAGACCGGATCGGTGATCAAGGGGTACGGCACCCATTCCCTCACCAGCGCCGCCAACGTTGGATCGCTCCGCGTGCCCAGCAGCGTCGCCAATTCCACCTCGTCCACCGGATGCTCCACCGGCGGGGTTACGCCACCGGGGGTCTCCGCGCCGGCCGGCTCCGCCGACCGGAACTTCTGCCGCATCGCCGCCCGCAGGTCGCGCTGCAAGGAGTCATAGCCGACGCCCAGTCCGGACGCGGCTTCGCGGAGCATCTGCTCGGCCTGCACCGCGCCCTGCGCATGCGCGGCCAGATCGATCGCCGCGCGCGTGGCGCGCAGCAGGCCCGCCTGCGTGCGAAGGTCCTCCTTGGCCTGCAGCAGGCCCAGCAGAAAACCCATGGGCGTCGTTGCGCTTTTCAGCACGGCGGCGAAGGCCTCCGGCCCCTTCTTCAGGATGAGCGAATCGGGATCCTCCCCCGCCGGCAGGGCGGCGAGGGAAACGGCCAGCCCTTCCGCGATGAGCAGCTCGGCGCTGCGCAACGCGGCCTTCTGGCCGGCCGCGTCCGCGTCGAGCACGATGACGGCATGGTCCGCGTAGCGCTTGAGCAGCCGCGCGTGCTCCTCGGTGAAGGCGGTGCCCTGCGAGGCCACCGCGTTCTTGAAGCCGCCCAAATGGCACCGGATGCAATCGATCTGCCCCTCGCACAGGAGCGCCTGCCGCGCATCCAGGATCTCGCGCTTGGCCTTGTCCAGCCCGAACAAAATGCGGCTCTTGCGGAACACCGGCGTCTCGGGCGTGTTGACGTATTTGCCGCCGGCCTTGTCGTCGGCCTTCAGCACGCGGCCGCTGAAGCCGACGGCGCGGCCCAGTTCGTCGCGGATGGTGAACATGACGCGGCCGCGGAAGCGGTCGTATTGATTTCCTTTTTCGTTGGTCGACAGCAGCCCCGCCGCCTCCAGCGCCTTCATCTTGGGGCCATTGCGCGGACCGGACGGGCCGGACAGGAAATCCCACCCCTCGGGCGCATAGCCGATGCCCCACTCCTTCCAGGCCGCGGTGTCCAGCGATCGCTTCTGCAGATAGGCCCGCGCCTCCGCGGCCGCGGGGCTCTGAAGCAGCTCCTGCTGGTAGCGCCTGGAGGCCTCCTCGTTGGCGGCGAACAGCTCGTCCTTCGCCGGGCCCTCTTTCGAACCGGAGCGGCTTTCCTCCAGCTTGAGCGCAATGCCCGCGCGCGAGGCCAGCATCCGCAGCGCGGTCGGGAAGTCCACGTTCTCGTAGAGCATCACGAACTTGAACACGTCGCCCCCGGCGCCGCATCCAAAGCAATGGAAGGCCTGGCGCGCCGGATTGATGTGGAAGGACGGCGTCTTCTCCTTGTGGAAGGGGCACAGGGCCTTGGCCACATGCCCGGCCCGCTTGACCTGGATGTAGGAACCAATCACGTCGGAGATGTCCAGCGCGTTGCGGACCTGCTCGATCACGTCCTTGGAAACCATCCCCGCCATGGGATTCCTACTCCGAACCGAAAAGCGGCTTGGCTTCGAGCGATTCCCGGGCCGTGGACTCGGGCAGCGGCGGCATCACCGGCTCGGTCGTCTCGACGCCGAAGGGGATTTCCGCCTGGATCAACGCAGCCTTTTCGGCCATGGCGTTGTAGCCTTCCACCAAATGCGGCAGCACCGTGCGGCCCGTTTCCGAATCGATCATCACGGCCCGCTGCAGCCAGGACGACGGCATGAAGCTCGCGACCAGCATTCCCACCAGGAAAACCAATCCCCGGCGCGCCATTCCCGTCAGCAGGCCGCCAATCCGCTCCACCGGCCCCTTGAACGAAAAGTCCATCAGCGTTCCGAGCGCGATCCGCAGCGCGCGCATGCCGAAGAGGGCCGCCAGCACCAGCACCACCACCGCGACCAGGCGGGTGATTTCGGGATTCGTCCCCCACTGGCCGCAGATCCAGTCCGCCACCGGCTCGTAGAACAGCCGCGTCACCACGATGGCGACCGCCCAGCCGATCACCGTGGCCAGTTCAAAGGACAGGCCGCGGATTCCCCCCATCCCCGCGCCATACAGCAGCACGATGACAAACAGCCCGTCCACCCAGTTGAAAATGCTCCAGTCCATGCGTCCTCCTCCCTGGCTCCCGCCGCGCCTAGTCCTTCGCCCCCCCGGGCGGAGGCTCCACATCCAGCTCGCAGCCGAGCATGATGCCTTCGTCGAACAAAAACCGCCCGCTGAACTTCCGGCCCTGCAGCACCAGCGGATACCACAGGCGGTCGTCGGCCCACATCTGGCCATAGGGCATTTCGCGCTCGTCGATCCAGAGCGGGATGGCCTCGACCGTCTCCGTGGGCACGCCCTCGTAGGACGAGGCCGTATACACGTGGCAGCGCAGCGAATAGCCATCCATGAACTGGAAGGCCAGCACCCCGGCCTCCCGGACGCCGATGGGCGTCACATGCAGCTCCTCCTGCGCCTCGCGGACCGCCCCCTGCTCCGGCGTCTCGCCGGGATCCACGCGCCCGCCCGGGGCGTTGATGAGCCCCGCGCCCATGCCCATCAGCTTGCGGATCAGCAGCACCATGCCGTCCATGCGCACGAACATCAGCGTGGCCGTTTCGCGCGGCGTCCATTTCGACCAATCGATTCCGGAAAACTTCACAGCGGCTCCTTGAATGCGGGCGGCAGAATACCACGGGACGCCGGCCCGCGGAAAGCAAAACAGCCCCCCTTCCGCCCCCGCTACTGGACGCGCTGGACGAAGTCGCCCGTGCGGGTGTCCACGCGGATGCGTTCGCCCTGCTCCATGTATTCGGGCACCTGCAGCGTCAGGCCCGTCTCCAGCGTCGCCGCCTTCGTCCGCGCCGTCACGCTCGCCCCGCGCATCGAGGGCGCGCATACCGCGATCCGCAGCTCGACCGCGTCGGGCAGCTGGATGCACAGCACCTTGCTGCCCTGCATCAGCGCCTTGATGCCTTCCATGCCGTCCACCAGATAGGGGACCGCATCCTCGATCTCGTCCGCCATCAGCTCGACCTGGCTGTAGTCCTCCAGATCCATGAACGTAAACCGGTCGCCCTCCCGGAAGCTGAACGACACCAGGCGCGTGTCGAAGTCCGTTTCCTTCACCGGGTCGTCTCCTTTGAACGTCTGGTCCAGCTTCGCCCGCGTCCGCACGTTGCGGAAGCGGATCTTGTAGAGCGTGGACGCCCCGCGCGCCGAAGGCGACTGCACCCGGATCTGCTCCACCACATGCGGATCGCCATTGAACTCCACCACGCTGTTTTTCGTCAAATCGCAGGCCTTGATCATCGCCATCCTTTCGGGAACCGGGAATTTCGGGGAAACGGTCTTTTTTTGTCTTCAAAAGAGTATGTTTTTATGCCATAAACCGTCAATCGGAAGTTGGAACCGCGCGCCATGCAGAAAATCGCAGAAAAACACTGGGAGTTTCCGAACCGGATGGAAGCCCTGTCCAACGTCGCCAAAGAGGTTTTCGACTGGATGGCCAGCCTGCCGCTCTCCTCCCGGGCCAAGTATTCCGTGGGATTGGCCGTCGAGGAAATGGCGTCCAACATCATCAAATACGGCTATGACGACGACCGCGAACACCTCATCCGCGTCCGCATCGTCGCCAAATCCAGCCAGCTGGAAGTCGTTTTCGAGGACGATGGCCACCCGTTCGACCCCACCGCCGCCCCGCCGCCCGACATCGAGAACATTGTCAATTCCCACAAGGCCGGCGGCCTCGGCATCCAGCTGGTCCGCCGCATTTCCGAACAGATGGCCTACACCCGCAAAGGCGGCCTCAACCACCTCGCGCTCCGCATCCGCCGCTACGAACCCCACGAAACGCAGTTGATCCCCCCGCCCCACAAGGCTCCCTAAGGAAAACCATGCCATGACCGCCCTCCGCTTCGCCTGCCTTGCCCTGCCGATCCTGCTGCTTGCCGGCTGCGCCACGACCGAGCGCCGCATCCAGCAAAACCAGGACCTCTTCGATTCCCTCCCCGTCGCCCACCAGGCCCGCATCCGCGGCGGCCAGATCGACCTCGGCTTCACCCCCGACATGGTCCGCATCGCCCTCGGCGAGCCCCAGCGCAAACTCGTCCGCCGCGACGCCGGCGGCGACGCCGAAATCTGGCTCTACCTCGACACCGTCCGCCGCTACGAGCGCCAGCGCGCCGACATCGACGGCTTGAGCCTCTCCGGCCCCGGCGGCACCCGCTCCACCGGCGGCAGCGCCTGGGTCAACATCCTGCAGGAACGCGAATTCGTCCGCACCCGCGTGGAATTCAAGGATGGCGCCGTCGCCGCCGTCGAAGAGCCCGTCCCGGAACCCGCCAAGGGGCAGAAGAAGAAGTGAGGCCCGGTCGCCCGGCCGCGCCATGAACATTGTCTGCGCCTCCAGCGTCCTGCAGGCCAAGGACGCCTTCTCCGGCCTTGGCGACGTTCAACTCATCCCCGACCGCGACATCCACCGCGAACATCTCCGCGGCGCCGACGCGCTCATCGTCCGCTCCAAGACCCGCGTGGATTCCGCCCTGCTCGAAGGCACTCCCGTCGGCTTCGTCGCCACCGCCACCGCCGGCGCCGACCACTTCGACATCCCCTACCTGAACGAAGCCGGCATCGCCTGGACCGCCTCGCCCGGGTGCAACGCCAACGCCGTGGCCGAATATGTCGTCGCCGCGCTCGCGCTCCTGGCGCGCAAGCGCGCCGCCCTCCTGCCCGGTAAAATCCTTGGCCTCGTCGGCGTCGGCCAGGTCGGCTCGCGCGTCGCTCAAAAAGCCCCCCTCCTCGGCCTGCGCATCCTCCGCAACGATCCGCCCCTCGCCTTGAAAACCGGCGCGGCCGGCTTCCTCCCCCTCGACGACATGCTCGCGCAAGCCGACATCCTCACGCTGCACACCCCGCTCGTCGCCACGGGCCCCTTCCCCACGCGCCACCTCGCCGATTGCCGCCTCTTCGGCAAGCTCAAGCCCGGCGCCTGGTTCCTCAACACCTCCCGCGGAGAAGTCGCCGACTCCGATTCCCTCCAGCACGCCCTCGACCACCACTCCCTCTCCGCGTGCACCCTCGATGTCTGGGAGAACGAGCCCGACCTGCCGAAGCCCCTCCGGCGCAGCGTGGATTTCCTCACTCCCCACATCGCCGGCTATTCCCTCGAAGGCCTCCTCAACGGCACCCTCCACTGCTACCGCGAACTCTGCCACTTCCTCGAAGTCGAGCCCTCCTGGACCCCCGCCCCCCGGCAGCTGCCCGAAATCCCGATCCTCGCGATCGATGCCGCGCGGCGCCCCGACGAGGAGGTTCTCGCCGATCTCCTCGCCGCCGCCTGCCCCATCCCCGAAGACGACCGCGCTTGGCGCGCCGAAATGGCCACGGACGATCCCGCCGAACTCCGCCGCCGGTTCGACCGCTTCCGCAAGAACTACCAGTCCCGCCGCGAATTCGCCGCCATCCGCGTCCACCTTTCCTGCGCCACCCCCGCCCTCCTCGAAACCGTCGCCGCCCTCGGCTTCCAAGTCTGCGCCCACCAGCCATGAC
>DMJA01000144.1 GCA_003451935.1 Verrucomicrobiota bacterium
GAGCTGCGGCAGTTGACGCTGACCAACCTCTCCCGCCGCGCGCGCACGGTCGAAATCACCAGCTACGCCGAAATCGTGCTGCTCGACGGCCGCACCGAAGCCGCGCATCCCGCATTCCACAAGCTGTTCGTGAACGCTGAATCCATGCCCGACAAGGCGGCGCTCCTTTTCAGCCGCCGGCCGCGGTCCGCGGAAGAAAAGCCGCCGTGGGCGTTCCACTCCCTCGGCGTGGAGGGCGGCCTCGTCATGCGCGGCGCCTCCTACGAAACCGACCGCGCAGCCTTCATCGGACGCAACCGGTCGGTCCGCGATCCCGCCGCCCTCGACCGGCCCGGTCCACTGCCCGACCGCGCCGGCCTCGTTCTCGACCCCGCCGCCGCGATCCGCTACCGCGTACGCATCGAAGCCGGGCGCTCCATCCGCGTCAACGCCTTCCTCGGCGTCGCCCCCACGCGGGAGGCGGCCGAGGTCTACGTGGACCGTTGCCGCGATCCGCACATGGCCGAACGCGTATTCTCGCTGGCGTGGACGCGCAGCCAGGTGCTTCTGCACCAGTTGCGCGCCAATGAGTCCGACGTCCAGCACTACGCCCGTCTGGCCGGCTCCCTTTTCTTCGCGGGGCCGCATCGCCGGGGCCGCGCCAGCGCCATCGCCGCCAACCGCAAGAACCAGGCCGCGCTCTGGAGCTACGGCATTTCCGGCGACCGGCCCATCGTGCTGCTGTCCATCTCCGACGTCGCCAACCTCGAGCTCGTCCGCAATCTCGTGCAGGCCCACACCTACTGGCGGCAAAAAGGCCTCGAGGTGGATCTCGTCATCTGGTCGGAGGCTTTCGCGGGCTATCGCCAGGATCTTCTCGACGCCATCGTCGGCCTCGTGCAGGCCGGCACCGAAGGCAAGCTGCTGGACCAGCCCGGCGGCATCTTCGCGCGCAACATCGACCAGATTCCCGAAGACGACCGCGGGCTCTTCCGCGCCGGCGCGCGGCTCGTGTTCAGCGACCGCTACGGGACCTTGGCCGAACAGATCGACCGGCGCGTCGTCCCCGAGGCGGACATCCCCGAGCTGGTTCCCGAACGCGAGCCCGAGAAACCCGGCACACCGCCGCCGCCGCTCCCCTTCCGCGAGCTGGAATTCTTCAACGGGCGCGGCGGATTCACTCCCGATGGCCGGGAATACGTCATCCAGCTCGACCCCGGCCAGACGACCCCCGCCCCCTGGGTCAACGTCCTGGCCAATCCCTTCTTCGGAACCGTGGTGAGCGAATCCGGCGCCGCCTATACCTGGAGCGAGAACGCCAACCAATTCCGCCTGACCCCGTGGCACAACGACGCCGTCGAGGATCCGAGCGGCGAGACGTTCTATATCCGCGACGAAGAGACCGGCCGATTCTGGTCCCCCATGCCCGGGCCCGCGCCCAGCGGCGCGCCGCACGTCTGCCGGCACGGCCACGGCTATACCGTCTTCGAGCACGCGTGCGAAGGGCTCTTCTCCGAAACGACCGTCTACGTCGCCATCGGCGCCCCGCTCAAGTTCACGGCGATCACGCTCCACAACCGGACCGACCGGCCGCGGCGCGTGTCCCTCGCGGGCTACTGTGAATGGGTGCTCGGCGAAAGGCGCGAGTCCAGCGCGATGCACGTCGTCACGCGCCTCGATCCGCAAAGCGGCGCCCTCTTCGCCCAGAACGCCTTCAGCCTCGACTTTCCCGACCGCCTCGCGTTCTTCCACTGCAGCGGCGAGGATCGCACGCTGACCGCCGACCGCACGGAATTCATCGGCCGCAACGGCTCGCTCGCCGCGCCCGCCGCGCTCCGGCGCGAACGCCTGTCCAACCGCGTGGGCGCCGGTCTCGATCCCTGCGCCGCCATCCAGGCCAAGTTCGAAATTCAGCCCGGCGAGCAGATCCAGGTCGTCTTCTGCCTCGGTGCCGCGCACAACGAAGAGGAAGCCCGCGGATGGCTCCGCCACCAGGCCGGCACGAGCGGCGCCTACCACGCGCTCGAGGAAGTCTGGGGCTTCTGGAAACGGCAGCTCGGCGGCATCTACGTCGAAACCCCCGACGCCTCGGTCAACTTCCTCGTCAACCATTGGCTGCTCTACCAGATCCTCTCCTCGCGCTTCTGGGGACGCACCGGCTTCTACCAATCCGGCGGCGCCTACGGCTTCCGCGACCAGTTGCAGGACTCCCTCGCCTTCCTGCGCGAATGCCCCTGGCTGACCCGCGAACATCTGCTCCTGAGCGCCTCCCGCCAGTTCAAGGATGGCGACGTCCAGCACTGGTGGCATCCGCCCGTCGGGCGCGGCGTGCGCACGCACATCTCCGACGACCTGCTCTGGCTGCCGCTCGTCCTCTGCCGCTACGTCGCCACCACCGGCGACGTCGGCATCCTCGACGAGACCCGCCCGTTCCTCGACGCCCGGCCCCCCGCCGAGAACGAGGAATCCGTCTACGACCAGCCCCGCGTCACCGAAGAAACCGCCACCGTCTACGAGCACGGCGCGCGCGCCATCCGCCGCGCCCTGCGCTTCGGGGCCCACGGCCTCCCGCTCATGGGTTCCGGCGACTGGAACGACGGCATGAACCGCGTGGGCCACCAGGGCCGCGGCGAAAGCGTCTGGCTCGGTTTCTTCCTGCACCGCGTCCTGCGCGAATTCGCCCCGCTCGCCGCCCGGCGCGGCGACGCCGACTTCGCCGCCGCCTGCGAGCGCGAAGCGCAAAAACTGTCCGCCCAGCTCGACGCCCACGCCTGGGACGGAAAATGGTATCTGCGCGCATTCTTCGACGACGGCACGCCGCTGGGCTCCGCCCAAAATCCGGAATGCCGCATCGATTCCATTCCGCAGAGCTGGGCCGTGCTCAGCGGCGCCGGCGATCCCGCCCGCGCCCGCGCCGCGATGGAATCCGTCCGCGACCATCTCGTCGATCCCCGGCTGCGGCTCGTCCGGCTCTTCGATCCGCCCTTCGACAACGCCCCGTGGGATCCCGGCTACATCAAGGGCTACGTCCCCGGCGTGCGCGAGAACGGCGGACAATACACCCACGCCGCCGTCTGGGTCGCGATGGCTTTCGCCGCCCTCAAGCAAGCCGACGTGGCCTGGGACCTTTTTCAATATCTCAATCCGATCCGCCACGGCGACACCCCCGAACACGTCGCGACCTACAAGCTGGAACCCTACGTCCTCGCCGCCGACCTCTACACCGCAAAAGGCCACGAAGGCGCCGGCGGCTGGAGCTGGTACACGGGATCCGCCTCCTGGCTCTACCGCCTCCTCGTCGAAGATCTCCTCGGCCTGCGCCTCGAAACCGACGTCCTCACCTTCGCCCCCCTGCTTCCGGCGGGCTGGACCGGATTCAAGCTCACCTACCGGTTCCGCAACACCTTCTTCCATGTCCAGCTGCAGGCCGTCGGCCCCGAAACCGGAACCGTCCGCCGCGTGGTGGTGGACGGCGCCGAACAGCCCGACCGGAAAATCCATCTCGTCGACGACGGGCGCGAACGAAACGTCCTCGTCGAACTCGGCTGATCCTTCCCCTGGGCTCAAACAAAACCGCCGGGTCCCTCTCGGGCCCGGCGGCGCTTTTTCCGCGATGCGGAAAACGCTACTTCACCGGCATGACGCTCATGCCCTTCTCTGCGCCCGGCAACGGCGTGCAGTAGGCGATCTTCTCCTTGGCCTCGGTCACTTGGATCGTGCCGACGGTGGTGATTTCCACATCCAGCACTTCGCCGGTATCCTCGTCCACCAACTCCTCGGTGGAGCCGACCTGGAACGTCTGCCCGACGGCAACGCCTTCGCGCGTGCCGCGGTTGATGACGACCTTGTCGTCCTTCGCCAGCATGACGGACCCTTCCCACGGGATGCCCTCGAGCTGCTTCGTCAGGAACTCCACGCACTGCACCACGGCATCCTCGCAGGCCTTGCCGACGTTGTCCTTGCGGAATCCTTCGATGTTGCCGCCGAGCCCCCCCAGCGCGCTGCCATGGTAGCCCACGCCCAGCCCGCGCCGTCCGGCCACGCCCACCACCTTCTGGGACGCCTTGACTTGGCCGGTCTCGCTATCCACCAAGTAGATCGTGATGTTCACCTCGGCCTTGCCCTTCGAGCCACCCAATGAAATGCCCTTGAAGCTGAGGCCGCCGCTGCCGCCGCTGGTTTCGCTCTGGACATGGGTGATGGATCCGCGCACCAGGAGCTGCGCCGGCGTCATGCGGCCGATCTGCGGAGCCTTCTTGCCGCCGGCCACCCGGCCGCTGGCGGCGAAATCCTGCTCGGCCATGGCTTCCTGCCGCATCTCTGAATCGCCCAGCACGATGAACTTCTGGCTCTGCTGGAGGGCATCCGTCAAAATCGTGGTGAAGCCATCCCCCACGTCCCACTGCCCCGACCAACCCGCCTCGTTGGGGAACTTGCTGACCGTGATCGAATAGCGCAGGTTGCCCTCCGCCTGGGCCGCGGCCATGCCCAACACTCCCGCCGCGCAAAACACCGCCATCCACTTCGCCATGCTTTTCATGTCTGCATTCTCCTGGCCGGCCGCAAGCCGGTTGCTTTTCTTTGCGGAAAGTATGGGGAAATCACTTTTGAAAACAAGCCCATACCAGAAATCCGGCGCGTTAAAATATCATTAAGGGATTGACACCCGCTGGCCAAACACGCTAAACACGCCCTTCATTTTAGCTGAAGAAAGGTCCGTTCCATGCAACCCACATATCATCCTTCCAAGATCAAGCGTGCCCGCAAGCACGGGTTCCGCGCCCGCATGGCCACCGCCAACGGCCGCAAGATCCTCAGCCGCCGCCGCGCCAAGGGCCGCAAGCTCTTGACCATCTGCGACAAGTAAGGCGGCCTTTGCCCCTTGCCGGGGGCGCCCTCCCCATGCAACCCGGCAGCGATCGCCCGGCCATCCCCCCCGCGAAGGAGAACTGCCGGGCGTTTTGCGTCCGCGAGACGTTCTGCCGCAAGCAGCGCCTGCTCCGCACGGCGCAGTTCAAGGAAACCTACGACCAGAACCGCCGCTGGCATGGCCGGCACATGGTGCTCTTTCTGCGTTCCGCCCCCGACGCCTCCCTGCGCCTCGGCGTGGTCGCCAGCAAAAAGGTCGGCAACGCCCCCGAACGAGCCCGCGCCAAGCGCCGCCTCCGCGAGGCGTTCCGCCGGAACCGCGCCGCGTTCACCGCCTCCACCGATGACCTCGTGCTTGTCGCCCGCCGATCCATTCTTACGGCGCCCTGGAACGACGTCGTTGCCGAGCTGCTCAAGCTGGCCAGCCAGGCCGGCCTGATGCCCCCTCCCGCGAAATGAACCCTCTCGCGGCGACGCTGTGCTTCCTGATCCGCGTCTATCAGAAGGCCATCGGCCCGCTGTTCGGCCACTGCTGCCGCTTCGAACCGTCCTGCTCGAATTATATGCTGGAAGCCATCCGCATCCATGGAGTAGGGTACGGCGTTTTACTCGGCATCCGGCGCATCGCCCGCTGCCATCCGTGGAACCCCGGCGGCTATGATCCCGTCCCGCCCAAACAATCGGAAGATTTGAACGAAAGCTGAAACATGAAGAAACAAGACCTCATTCCCCTCGTCATCATCTTTGCCCTGTTCCTGGCCTATCCCACGATCGACCGGAAGGTCATCGCGAAGTTCTTCCCCCCCAAGGCCAAACCGGCCCCCGCCGCCGTGGAAAAGGCCGGGGCTTCCGCCATTCCCTCCGACACCGCCCTCGCCGCGCCCGAGGCCCCGGCGGCGCCCCCCGGCGAATCCGCGGCGGAACCGGCCGCTCCAGCCCAGCCGGCCCCCGACGCCGAAGAGGAATCCATCGAAGTCCTCACCACGCTCGGCAACGAGCGCCTGGAGATCACCGCCTCCACGCACGGCGCCGGCATCGTCCGCGCCGCAATCCTCGGCTATCCGTCCATCAAGGGTTCCGACGTTCCCGTCACCTTCGATTTCTCCGACCGCCCCGCCGCCGCGCCCGTCGGCTATCCCGGACTCGCCCCGCGCGCCAGCTTCGAGATTGCCGGCTCCACGGACGATTCCATTTCCTACCGCAAGGAACTCCCCGGCGGCCTCGTCCTCGAGCGCACGCTGACCCTCGGCACGAATTACCAGATCCAGATCGTGGACCGGATCGCCAATGCGTCGTCCGCCTCCATCGCCCTTTCCGGCTACGGCCTGCAGGCCGGCTTCATGGGGAACCTCCCCGGCGAAGAGGGCAAACAGCAGGTTCCCCTCCTCGGCGTGGACACCCTGACCGGCAGCGAGGC
Source organism: Verrucomicrobiota bacterium (assembly GCA_003451935.1). Taxonomy (GTDB): domain Bacteria; phylum Verrucomicrobiota; class Kiritimatiellia; order CAIQIC01; family Lenti-01; genus Lenti-01. The sequence continues at coordinate 6,266 of DMJA01000144.1, forward strand.
CGTCCAATACTGGGGCGGCAAGCTCGACAAGTGGTTCCCCCTCGATGGCGGCCGCCAACCGGTGGTCGTGCCCGGGCCGGAGGATCCGCCCCTTCCCGTGGACTGGGCCGCCGTCAAGAACAAGTATTTCACGCAGATCCTCACGCCCGCCGATGGCGCCGACCGCTGTCTCGTGGACGCCGACCGGGGCGCGCCGGTCCGCTCCTCTTTCATGGGCATCTTCCCCCGCACCACGGTGCCCATCGGCCGCATCGCCGCCTCGGTCCTGATGCCCGGCTACGCCCTGCCCCCCGGCCAAACCCTCGAGCAAAGCGCCACGTTCTACATCGGCCCCAAGGTGTATACCGAACTCAAGGCCAACGGCCCGCACCAGGAAGACATCCTTCAACTCGGCTTCTGGCGCGTGGTCGGCATCTGGATCCTCAAAATCATGGTCTGGATCCAGGCCCATGTCTGGCCCTACAGCTACGGCGTCGCCATCATCCTGCTCACCTTCCTCATCCGCATCGTCTTCTGGCCCCTCAACCACAAGTCGATGGTCAGCACCCGCCATATGCAGGAGATCCAGCCGCTCATCACGGCCATGAAGGAGAAGTTCAAGGACGATCCCAAGCGGCAGCAGCAGGAGATGATGGCGCTCTACAAGGAGCACAAGATCAATCCCATGGGCGGATGCCTGCCCATGCTCGTCCAGATCCCCGTCTTCTTCGCCCTCTTCGTCGTGCTCCGCGGCGCCATCGAACTGCGCTTCTCCTCCTTCCTCTGGATCTCCGACCTCTCCACGCCGGAAAACCTGTTCAAGGGTGTCCTGCCCTTCCCCATCAACATCCTGCCGCTCTTCATGGGCGTGACCATGTGGCTCCAGCAGAAGATGACCCCCACCAGCGATCCCCAGCAGCAGAAGATGATGATGATGATGCCCGTGCTCTTCACCTTCATGTTCTACTCCTTCCCCTCGGGCCTCTCCCTCTACTGGTCCGTCAACCAGGTCATGATGATCGTCCAGCTCGCGTGGATGAAGAAGTTCCACCACGCCCCTCTCGTGAAAAAACAGGCCTAACCACAGGAGACCGAACATGGAATTGATCCCGGAATTGGTATCGCAACTCGGCATCGGCGCCGACCAGGCCAAGGGCGGCGCGGGCCTGCTGTTCAAGCTGGTCCAGAGCAAGCTCGGCGGCGACTTCTCCAAGATCGCCTCCGCCCTGCCCGAAGTGACCGGCCTGATCCAGTCCGCGCCCCAGGCCGGCGGCGCGGCCCAGCTGCTCGGTGGTCTCGCCGCGAAGTTCGGCGGCGGCAAGGGCGCGAGCCTTGCCGGCCTCGCCTCCCTCGCCGGCGGCTTCTCCCAGCTCAAGCTCGACCCCGGTATGATCGGCAAGTTCGTGCCCGTGATCCTGTCCTTCGTGCAGGCCAAGGGTGGCGGCGAACTCCAGGCCTTGATCGCCAAGGTGCTGAAGTAGCCCTCGCCCCACGGTTTTCCATGCTGTGGAAAAAAGTTTTCCACGGCATGGAAAACTTTTAAGTTGCCGCCATGATCCACGCCGCGCGCATCCATCGCATGGACAACCGCCCGCCGGCCCGGGGAAAGCACATCCTCTACTGGATGCAGCAGGCCCAGCGGGCCGAGTTCAATCCCGCACTGGAATACGCCGTTGAACAGGCCAACGCCCTGCGCCTGCCCGTCGTGGCCGGATTTGCGCTGACCTCGTTTCCCGAAGCCAACCGGCGGCACTATCAATTCATGCTCGAGGGCCTGCGCGAGACCCAAAAGCGCCTCGCCGCGCGCGGCATCGGGTTCTGCATCCGCCCCGGCCCGCCGGAAGAGGTCATTCCTGCGCTGGCGAAAAACGCCGCGCTCGTCGTCGGCGATGTCGGCTATCTGCGCGTCCAGCGCCAATGGCGCGAGGCCGTCGCGAAGCACCTCGCCTGCCCGTTCGTCCTCGTGGAAACCGATGCCATCGTGCCCGTGGCCGAAGCCTCCGACCACGCCGAGTTCGCCGCACGAACCCTCCGCCCCAAGATCCACCGGAAACTCGCTGAATTCCTGAAATCCGGCAAGCCCCCCGCCGTCGCCCGGCCGTCGCTCGATCTCGCGAAGCGATCGCTCTCGCTGGACGATCCCGCGGCGGCCTGCCGCGCGCTGGGCGTGGACGAAAGCGTGCCGCCCTCGGACCGCCTCGCCGGCGGCCTCGCCGCCGCCAACAAACTCCTCGACCGGTTCATTGCCCGCCGCCTGGCCGATTACGCCACGGACGCCAGCGATCCGTCCCTCGATGGGTGCTCGCACATGAGCCCCTATCTGCACTTCGGCCAGATTTCCCCGCTGGACATCGCCCTGCGCGTCCATGCCTCCGATGCGCCGCGCGCCGCGACGGACGCCTTTCTGGAGCAGCTCATCGTCCGCCGCGAGCTGAGCCTGAACGCCTGCTGGTTCAATCCCGCCTACGACCGCTATGACGCCCTGCCCGCCTGGTCGAGAAAGACGCTCGACCGGCATCGCAAGGACAAGCGCGAATTCATCTATTCCCGCGCGCAATGGGAGGCCGGCGCCACCCACGACCCGTGCTGGAACGCCGCGCAGGCCGAAATGGTCCGCTCCGGCCAGATGCACAACTACATGCGCATGTATTGGGGCAAGAAGATCCTCGAATGGAGCCGCACTCCCGAAGAAGCGTTCGAAACGGCCCTCCACCTCAACAACAAGTACGAGCTCGACGGCCGCGACCCCAACGGATTCACCGGCGTGGCCTGGTGCTTTGGACTGCACGACCGCCCCTGGACGGAGCGGGCCGTCTTTGGCAACATCCGCTACATGAATGCCAACGGCCTCCGCCGCAAATTCGACATCGAGGCCTACGTGGAGCGCTGGCTCGGCCCGCAAACAATGTCGTTGTTTTAAGCGCAACCAACCCACGGAGAACACATGAAAAAGCCCCTGATCCTCGCCCTGCTCCTCGCCTGCGCCGCCACCGCTTCGGCCGCGGAGGATCTCGTCCTGAACGGCTCCGGCCTCCGGACCAAGCTCATTCTCGGCACGATGTACAAGCTCTCGCTCTATGTTCCCGAAGCGCTGAAAGGGGCCGACGCCAAGACGCTCATCGAAGCCAGCCAGCCCATGGAATTCACGCTGGCCATCCAGAGCGGTCTGATCACCCGCGAGCGCTTCGTCGAAACCACTTCCGGCGGGTTTGCCAAGGCCGCCCAGTCCGGCTACACATCCGACCAAACCCAGGCCTTCCTCGGCCAGTTCGCCGCCACCGAATTCAAGAAGGGCGACACCGTCGTCATGCGCTACGGGCCCGGCGGACTTTCCACCTTCTATCGCAAGCAGGCGGACGGATCCGAAACGAAACTCGGAACCATCGCCGGATTGGATTTGAAAAAGGCCCTCTTCGCCATCTGGCTCGGCGACACCCCCGCGCAGGCCTCCCTCAAGCAGGCCCTGCTGGGCACGCCCTAGGACGGGGCATCCGCACCCGCGCGCCGGGGTCGGAGAAACGGCCCGCGGCCCCTATTCCCACAGGTAGCTCATGGGATCGGTCTTTTCCAGAAGCTTGCCGTTCTCGTCCACGAGCGCGCCGTCGCGGCACAGGATCCAAACCGGCTGGCCATCCTTCCCTTCGCACTGGTACCAGCCGCGGCGTTCCAGCAGGAACTTCAGGCGCGTGCCCTTCCTCACCTGGGGCCGAGGCCAAAAAGCCCAGACCGTCGGCTGCTTGAAGACCCGCGTCTTCGGGCGGGTGGCGCGGACATGCACGGTGCCCTGCGCCCGCAACGGCGGCATCGTCTGGACCACGTCCCGATAGACCTGGAAGGCCAGCACATCCATGGCGCCGCCATAGGAGTTCTTCCAGATGTCGTACAGCAGGAAGGGCACGTCCAGCGGATCGATCGTCAGCGGCAGCTTCATGTTCCGCGCCCGGAAGTCGGCGCTCCACAGCAGCGCGTCATCCGACGTGGCGCGCATCTCCACGTGCGTGGCGAGCCCGACGGAGGAGAAGGCCACGGCGTAGATGCGCCCGTAGCCGCGCGTGATGCCCAGCACATAGGCATCCGCCTGCAAATCCTCGTAGGCCGTGCGGATCCACGAGCGGAACGTCGTGGTGTCGCGGTCCTCCCGCCCCAGCAGCGATTTCCAATCCAGGAAGCTGGTGAGGCCCACGATGTCCAGCGCGCGGATCGTGTTGGCGAACTGCTGCAGGTGCCGGCGCGGCCGGGCGGTCTCCGTCGGCAACAATTGGCGGTCCAGCAACTGCATGTCCACATCCTCGAAGTCCCGCACGCTGAAGTGCTGGTAGAAGGCGATGCGGCACACTTGCGCCCGCTCGAGGCTCTGCTCCTTCAGCGAGCGGGTGGCGAACGGGAAAATCGCCACCCGGCGCGGGGATCGGGTAAAGAACTCGGGCGTGACCGTGTAGTCCGGTTCGCGGAACCGCGCCTGGTAGGCTTGATACGTCGCGCAGCCCGGCAGGAGCGCCAGCAACAGCAAGGCCCCCGCCATCCGCCGCCAGAATGAAAGCCGCCTGCCCATGAACCGAACTATAGCGCATCCCCCCTTCCCGACAAGCCTGCGTCGCGAGTCCTTTCCGCTTGAAATCCGGAAATCCGCCCCCGAAAAATCCGCCGCCCGCCGCTTGACACCCCCCCCGCCGCCGTGGTTCACTTCCCTGCGTGAATCTTGAATGGACGCATCTTCGCTTCATCTTTAGGCCGCCGGACGCACGGTCCGGATCGGCCCGGTGAGCCATCGCCCCGGGATTCTTTCCGAAACCCGCGTGTCCGGCGAAAACGGATGCGCGGTTTTGTTTGCGCCGAACCCCTGAACCCTTGAACCTTGAACCCTAGGATTTCCCCATGATTATCGTCTTGAAGAGAAACAGCAGCGAAACGGACATCGCCACCGTCAGCGACATGGTCTGTTCGCTGCGCTACCAGCCGCGCGTCATCCGCGGCGTCGAACAAACCGTTGTGGCCTGCATCGGCGACGAGCTCAGCCACCAGTCCCTCGAGGTCCTGCGCAACCTGCCGGCCGTCGAGTCCGTCTTCCCCGTCCAGAAGAAGTTCAAGCTCGTCTCCCGCGAATACCATCCGGCGGATTCCGTGGTCGAGGTGCGTGGCGTCAAGATCGGCGGCGGGAACATTGAAATTCTCGCCGGGCCCTGCGCCATCGAATCCTACGACCAGTTCCGCACCGCCGTGAAGGATCTTGTCGCCTGCGGCATCCGCATCGTCCGCGCCATGCCCTTCAAGCCCCGCACCTCCCCCTACGATTTCCAGGGCCTCAAGCAGGACGGCCTCCAGATCATGCGCGACATCAAGAAGGAATTCGATGTCGCCATGATCTCCGAAGTGCCCGGCCCCGACAAGATCGAGCCGCTGCTCGAACTGGCCGACATGTTCCAGATCGGCGCGCGCAACGCCCAGAACTACGACCTGCTCGAGCAGATCGCGAAGGTGGGCAAGCCCGTCCTGCTCAAGCGCGGCCTGGCCAGCACCGTCGAGGAATGGCTGACCGCCGCCGAGTATCTCATCGTGAACGGCTGCACGCAGGTCGTCCTGTGCGAGCGCGGCCTGCGGTCGTTCGATCCCAGCACGCGCAACCTGCTCGACCTCGGCGCCGTGGCCGTCGCCAAGCAGCTCTCGCACCTGCCGGTCATCGTGGATCCCAGCCACGCCGCCGGGGCGCGCCGCCTTGTCCCCGCCCTCGCCAGGGCCGCGATCGCCGTCGGCGCCGACGGGCTCATCGTCGAGGCGCATCCCGATCCCCTCAACGCCTTCAGCGACGCTCCCCAGCAACTGGAAACCGGCAAGTTCGGTTCGTTCCTCGCCGACCTCAAGCCCTGGCTCGAACTCGCCTGCAAAGAGCGTAGCGCCCCCAGCCCCACCTGAACCGGAAAGGTTGACGCATGACCCCGCCCGTCCTCTACCTCGGCCCCGAAGGCACCCACTCGCACGAAGCCGCCCTCCGCCGCTTCGGCCCCAAGGCCCGGCTGGTTCCGTGCCTCTCGCACTACGAAATTTTCTCCCGCCTTTGCGATGCACGCTCCCGTCCGCGCCCGCGGGCCATCGTGCCCGTCGAGAACTCCATCGAGGGCCCCGTCACGCAGACGCTCGACCAGCTCGCACACCATGCGGGCGCGACGATCCTCGACAGTTTCTCCGTGCCCGTGGGCCAGCACCTGATGGCGCGGCCGGGGACCAAGCTGTCCGCCATCCGCCGCGTCTATAGCCACCCGCAGGCGCTTGGCCAATGCCGGGCCGCGCTGGACCGCCTGCTGCCGCGCGCAGAACGCATTCCAGAATCCAGCACCGCCACCGCCGCCCGGCGCGCCGCGCAGGAACCCGGCGCCGCCGCCATCGCCTCTGAGGCCGCGGCCCGGATCCACCGGCTGGCCACGTTGCGCAAGAACATCCAGGACGGAGAGGAAAGCGTGACGCGCTTCTTCACGCTCTCCGCGGGCAAGGCCGCGTCCCGGCCCGCCAAGGCGAAGGAATGCCGCTCGCTGGTCCGTCTGGTGATCGGCAACCGCCCCGGCGCGCTGCTCCATGTGCTCGCGCCGTTCGATGCCTCCGAGGTCTACCTCACCTTCATCCAGAGCCGGCCCCTCCCCGGCCGTCCCTGGGAATACGGCTTTTTCATCGAGGCCGCCACCGACTGGAAATCCGCCCGCGCGCAGGCCGCGTGGAAGCTCGTGCGCGCCCTTGCGGAATCCGGCCGCAAGATCGGGACCTATCCCGTCGTCTGACCGCCCATGGACGCCCTCTTCCATTTGCGCGACATGATCGCCTCGCTCGACACCCCCCTGGTGGACGACCTCTGCGCGCGGGCGCGATGGCGCCAAAACCCGGCGCTCTACGCCCTGAACGGGGTCCCCGCGCCCGGGCTCGACGCGCTGGCCGGGCAATATGCCGAATCCCGCACGCTGGCTGGACGTGTCCATCTCTTGCGCTCCTCCTACATCCAGACGCTGCTTCCCGCCCTGTGCGAACCGGGCCACGACGAGGACGGGCGCAGCGCCTGCCTGGCCGCCGATGCCGCCTGCCTCAATTCATTGGCGCGGCGGTTGTCCCTCTCCATCCATGTCGCCACTCGCAAGCGTGAAGCCATCCCCGAGGCTTTGCAGGCCGCCATCCGCACCGGCGATCCGGCGCGCGTCGAGCAGGCCATCACGAATCCTTCCGTCGAAGCCGACGTCCTCGCCCGCGTGGCGAAACGCGCGCAAAAGAACGCCCCGCGCACAGAGACGCCCGGCCAGATCCTCGCCCTCTACGCGGAGTGGATCATCCCCCTCTCGCGCAAAATCCAGGTCCACGGGCTGCTGGACAACCCCTGAAGGAAAGGAAATATTTGAATGAAAAGAACCATCACCATCACGCTGGAAAGTGGACAGAAAATCACCTGCCCGTCCCAGACCCTCGTCGGCGAACTGCTCCACGATCCCGTCGATCCCGCCACGGGCCTGCCCTATCTCGGCGCGCTGGTGAACAACGAATTGGTCACCTTCGCCTACACCCTCGACATCGATTCCACCGTCCGCTTCGTCACCATGGCCTCGCCCGGCGGCATGCAGATCTATGTCCGCTCGCTCTCCTTCCTCCTCGCCAAGGCCGTCAAGGATCTGCATCCCGCGGCGCATTTCTCCGTCGAGCACGCCCTCGGCCCCGGCCTCTACTGCGAATTCGAGACTGGCGGCATCCGCGGCATCTCCCCCGAACAAGCCGCCGCCCTCGAATCCCACATGCGCGGCCTCGTCGCCAGCGACCGGCCGATCCTCCGCCAGCGCATGTCCTACACCGCCGCCATCGGGCAATTCACCCAGAACGGGCAGGACGACAAGGTCTCGCTCCTGCGGTTCACCAACACCCCCAAGATCGTCACCTATGTCTGCGAGAACTTCTCCGACCTCGCCACCGGCCCCATGACCCGCTCCGCGGGGCCGCTGCAGTTCTTCCGCATCATCCCCTACCAGACCGGCTTCATTCTCCAAATGCCCACGTGCGACACCGCCCCGGCCATCCCCGATTTCAAGCCCATCCAGGTTCTCGCCGAAACCTTTCAGGAATACAACCGGTGGGGCCGCATCCTCGGCATCAACACCGTCGGCCGCCTCAATGAAATCATCGCCGCCAACGAGATCCGCGACTTCGTCAAGGTCGCCGAAGCCCTCCACGAAAAGAAAATCGCCGCCATCGCCGACCAGATCGCCTCGAATTCCTCCATCAAGTGGATTCTCATCGCCGGCCCGTCCTCCTCCGGCAAGACCACCTTCGCCAAGCGCCTCGCCATCCAGCTCCGCGTCAACGGACTCCGCCCCGTCACCCTCGGCACCGACGACTACTTCGTGGACCGCGAACACACTCCCCGCACGCCTTCCGGCGACTATGACTTCGAACACCTCCAGGCCGTGGATGTCCCCGTCCTCAACCGCGACCTCGCCGATCTCGACGCCGGACGCGAAATCCAGTTGCCGACCTTCGACTTCCACACCGGTTCCCGCCTGTACAAAGGCAAGACGCTCCGCCTCGCCGAGGACCAGGTCGTCATTCTCGAAGGCATCCATTCCCTGAACCCCGCCCTCACCCCCGGCCTGCCGGACGCCCGCAAGTTCCACATCTACATCTCCGCCCTCACCCAGCTCAACCTCGACAACAACAACCGCATTCCCACCACCGACAACCGCCTCCTGCGGCGCCTCGTCCGCGACCACCGCTACCGCGGCCATTCCGCCACCCGCACCCTCGAAATGTGGCCCAACGTCGGCCGCGGCGAACGCACCTGGATCTTCCCGTTCCAGGAGGAAGCCGACGCCGTCTTCAACTCCGCCCTCGACTACGAGCTCGCCATCCTCTCCGTCCTCGCCCGTCCGCTCCTCTCGGAGATCAAGCCCCACCAGCACGTCTACGCCGAGGCCCGCCGCATGCTCGAATTCCTCTCCCACTTCATCCCCCTCGCGGCCGACGTTCCCCCGCCCGTCTCCATCATCCGCGAATTCGTCGGCGGCTCCGACTTCGACTACTAACTTGCCAAAGCCCACGGCCCGGGGCTACAGTTCCTCCCGATGACACCCGACATCCAGCAAATCCTGGCCCGCCTCGGCCTTGCCCTCGGCGCCGGCGTTTTGATTTTCATCGTTCCCATCGCCTACCGCAAGGCCCGCTGGGCGCCCCACCGCATTTCCCGCATCGCCTATTACCTGGTTTCCCTCTCCGCCCTCATCGGCTTTTGCTTCTACGCCGCCTATCTTTGGAACCAATTCGTTCCCCGCGAGCCGGAAGCCCCCGCCCCCGTGGCCTATCCCGTCGATCCGGCGCTCCCCGCCAACCCTTGACCCCCCAGTTCGCTTAATCGCCGGCCATCGGTTTTCCACACCGTGGAAAACTTTTTTCCACAGCGTGAAAAAATCGGGCGCATCTGCGATTCGGTG
>DMJA01000051.1 GCA_003451935.1 Verrucomicrobiota bacterium
GATGACAGCCGCCCATGCCCGGTGCCAGATTCCAGGTCAGATGCACCCAATTGCAGATGCGCCCGTTGGCCTTCGGCTGTTCACTTGAAAATTGAGGATTGGATATTGGACATTGGATATTGACTCTCTTCTTCCTTTCCCGCTTTCCGTCCGCTTCATTTTTTGCTAGGGCTTTCCCCACCATGAGCCCTCCCCGCATCTTCGGCCCGGACTTCCTCGCTCGGCTTTCGGCCGAGGCCGCCACCACGCCGCGGCGCCGCAAGAACTTCAACCTGCATGCCGCCGATGGCGACGCCTGCCACCGGTTCTTCAACGCCCTGTGCGCGGACACCTATGTGCAGCCCCATCGCCATTCCGACCCGGACAAGGACGAATCGCTTGTGCTGCTGTGCGGCAAGCTCGGCGCCGTGTTCTTCGACGGACAAGGACAGGTTGCCTCCGCCGCCGTCCTGTTGCCGGGAATGGTCGCGGATGTCTCCCGCGGCACCTTCCACACCTGGCTCGCCCTGGAGGATGGCACCGTCTTTTTCGAAGCCAAGGCCGGGCCCTACGTCCCGCTGGCGCCAGCTGAAAAAGCCACCTTCGCCCCGCCCGAGGGCGATCCGCGCGCGCCGGAATATCTCGCCTGGCTCAAATCGTTGTGCACGGACGCCCGGTGAATCCTCCTCCCCCGCCTCCCGCCGCCATCATGGAACAGCAGAATCCGCACGCCACCCCCGACTGGGCCAAGGACGCCATCTGGTACCAGGTCTTTCCCGAACGCTTCCGCAACGGTGCGCCGCAGTCCGACCCGCGCCCCGAGGACGTCGGCGCGGAGCACGTCCCCGGCTGGCGCATCTGCCCCTGGGGCATGGAATGGTACGGACGCGACGACTGGGAAAAGCCGCACGAACCGGATTTCTTTGCCACCGTCTTCCCACGACGCTTCGGCGGCGATCTCGTCGGCCTGCGCGAACAGCTGCCCTATCTGCAGCAGCTCGGCATCAACGCGATTTATCTCAATCCGGTCTTCTGGGCCCCCTCGCTGCACAAGTACGATGCCACCGCCTACCACCACATCGACCCCACGCTCGGCCCCGACCGCGACGGTGATTTGCGCGCGATGGAGGCCGCAGGCGAAACCGAGGATCCCGCCACATGGATCTGGACCTCCGCCGACCGCTATTTCCTCGATCTCGTCGCCGACGTCCATGCGCGCGGCATGCGCCTCATCCTCGACGGCGTCTTCAACCATTCCGGCACTCGCTGCTTCGCGTTCCAGGATTTGAAGAAGAACGGCAAGGCCTCGAAATACGCCGACTGGTACCAGATCACCCATTGGAACGACGACGGCACCTTCGACTATGCCAGCTGGGACGGAACCGGCACTCTGCCCAATTTCGGGCGCGACGAGCACACGCTGAATCCCGGCGTGAAAAAATACCTCTTCGACGCGACCCGCCGCTGGATGGATCCCTCCGGGCAGGGCCGCCCGGCCGAAGGCATCGACGGCTGGCGGCTCGACGTGGCCTTCTGCGTGCCGCACGGCTTCTGGTGCGACTGGCACGCGCTCGTCCGCTCCATCAACCCCGACGCCTACACCACCGCTGAAATCGTCACCCCCGCGCAGGAGTGGGTCCAGCCCGACGAATTTTCGGCCGTGATGAACTACGAGTGGACCTATCCGACGATCTCGTTCTTCACGCCCGGCCCCGAAGCCATTTCCGCAACGGAATTCCGGTCGCGCATCGACCGCCTCCATGCCCGCCACGCCCCCGGCAGCAATTTGATCATGCAGAACCTGCTCGACTCCCACGACACCGGCCGCATCCTGACGATGTTTGAAAGCGGATGCCCGCCGTTCGCCTCGTGGGATCCCTACTTCGCCTGGCCCAAGGCCGCCGACAATCCCGCGCTGATCACCCATCGGCCCGGCCCCGCGGCCAAGCAGGCGCTCAAGCTCGCCGCCGTATGGCAGATGGCCGGCCCCGGCGCGCCTATGATTTTTTACGGCACCGAGGTTGGCATGTGGGGTGGCAACGACCCCTGCGACCGCCAGCCCATGCTGTGGAGCGACATTCCCGCAACGGACGAAACCCGCGGCTTCCGCGCGCCGCTGCTCGTCCCCCATCCCCGCGCGCCGGACCTGGATCTTTTCGCGTTCTACCAGCGGCTCATCGCCATCCGAACCGCCGAGCCCGCCTTGCGGCGCGGCTCGTTCCGCTGGCTGCCCTCGCCCGATGAATCCACCCTCGTCTTCCAGCGCGAACTCGAAGGCGCAATAATCTGGTGCGCCATCCACAAGGGCGGGGGCGAAGCTGAAATCGATTTGCCAACGTCCGCCCGCGACCTCTGGACCGGCGAGGAAATTTCGGCCGGCCCCCTCTCCCTCCCCCCCGATTCTTTCCGCCTGATCAAATTCCGTTGAGTCGTTCATTTCCGCGAGCCCTGTCGCCTTACGCGGTTGAGCCGCCAGCATCGGTCTCCAGCGACGCACGGCCGCTGAACAGTTGCGCGGAGCGTGCGTTGCCCTGTCTTACGAAGAGCCCCCCCCATCGGGAGGAGCGTTTTTTCCGCTACCGCAGACTTTATAAAGTCTGCAAATGAAACTGCAGATAAAAAACCCGGAAAATACCTGATTTTGTCATTTTCCTTAATGATTTAGGCATTCGCACACTTTATAAAGTGTGC